>CABZIT010000019.1:0-7500 GCA_902525795.1 uncultured Bacteroidota bacterium | reverse complement strand
ATACCACTATGAATAATTCTCTTTACTTATACGGGACTATCACCCTCTATGGTTTCTTTTTCCAAAGAATTCTAATTCATTAAACATTCAATATCGTGGTCCTACAACCCCAAAATTGCCGAAACAATTTTGGTTTGGGCTATTCCGCGTTCGCTCGCCACTACTAGCGGAATCACTTTTGTTTTCTATTCCTCCAGGTACTTAGATGTTTCAGTTCCCTGGGTTTGCTTCCTTAACGGATACTATATCTTCAATATAGTAGGTTTCCCCATTCGGAAATCTGCGGATCAAATTGTGTGTGCCAATCCCCGCAGCTTATCGCAGCTTATCACGTCCTTCATCGCCTCTGAGAGCCTAGGCATCCACCGTACGCTCTTACATAGCTTATTGTAACTTTTGTATTTTTATGAGTTATAAATTATTTGCTCGTAAACTTAATTTAAATTTACTTTTTAGAAATTTTCTAATTTCATGTATTTTTTTCAATATGTCAAAGAACATTTTCAGCAAAATGCTGATTGTGGAGAATGTGGGAGTCGAACCCACGACCTCTAGAATGCAAATCTAGCGCTCTAGCCAGCTGAGCTAATCCCCCATGAAATGAGTTCTTAGATTCATAAAACTCAGCAACTAAAATCCTCATTTTATTTAGTAATAAAACTAAACGTAGTAGTCTCAGGCAGACTTGAACTGCCGACCTCTACATTATCAGTGTAGCGCTCTAACCAGCTGAGCTATGAGACTCCACTTATTTATTATAATTAACAGCGATGAGAATAAACTCATTTTGATTGGATAGTTTAAGAAACTTTAGTCGTCTTTCTCTAGAAAGGAGGTGTTCCAGCCGCACCTTCCGGTACGGCTACCTTGTTACGACTTAGCCCTAGTTATCGATTTTACCCTAGGCCGATCCTTGCGGAAACGGACTTCAGGCACTCCCAACTTCCATGGCTTGACGGGCGGTGTGTACAAGGCCCGGGAACGTATTCACCGGATCATGGCTGATATCCGATTACTAGCGATTCCAGCTTCACGGAGTCGAGTTGCAGACTCCGATCCGAACTGAGATAGGTTTTGTAGATTTGCTCGTGCTCGCGCACTGGCTGCTCACTGTACCTACCATTGTAGCACGTGTGTAGCCCAGGACGTAAGGGCCGTGATGATTTGACGTCATCCCCACCTTCCTCACAGTTTGCACTGGCAGTCTTGCTAGAGTTCCCGACATTACTCGCTGGCAACTAACAACAGGGGTTGCGCTCGTTATAGGACTTAACCTGACACCTCACGGCACGAGCTGACGACAACCATGCAGCACCTTGTTAAGTGTCCGAAGAAAAATCTATTTCTAGATCTGTCACCTAACATTTAAGCCCTGGTAAGGTTCCTCGCGTATCATCGAATTAAACCACATGCTCCACCGCTTGTGCGGGCCCCCGTCAATTCCTTTGAGTTTCATTCTTGCGAACGTACTCCCCAGGTGGGTCACTTATCACTTTCGCTTAGCCACTCAGACCGAAGTCCGAACAGCTAGTGACCATCGTTTACGGCGTGGACTACCAGGGTATCTAATCCTGTTCGCTACCCACGCTTTCGTCCATCAGTGTCAGTTAATTGTTAGTGATCTGCCTTCGCAATCGGTATTCTGTGTAATATCTATGCATTTCACCGCTACACTACACATTCTAACCACTTCACAATAACTCAAGACAAACAGTATCAAAGGCAGTTCTACAGTTGAGCTGCAGGATTTCACCTCTGACTTATCTGTCCACCTACGGACCCTTTAAACCCAATGATTCCGGATAACGCTTGGATCCTCCGTATTACCGCGGCTGCTGGCACGGAGTTAGCCGATCCTTATTCTTACAGTACCGTCAAGCTCTCTCACGAGAAAGTTTTTCTTCCTGTATAAAAGCAGTTTACAACCCATAGGGCCGTCATCCTGCACGCGGCATGGCTGGTTCAGACTTGCGTCCATTGACCAATATTCCTTACTGCTGCCTCCCGTAGGAGTCTGGTCCGTGTCTCAGTACCAGTGTGGGGGGTCCCCCTCTCAGGGCCCCTATCTATCGTAGTCTAGGTGTGCCGTTACCACACCTACAAACTAATAGAACGCATACTCATCTCATACCGTAACCTTTAATCTAAAAAAGATGCCTTTTTTAGATACCATAGAGTATTAATCCAAATTTCTTCGGGCTATCCTCTAGTATGAGGCAGATTGTATACGCGATACTCACCCGTGCGCCGGTCGTCAGCGAAGTGCAAGCACTTCCTGTTACCCCTCGACTTGCATGTATTAGGCCTGCCGCTAGCGTTCATCCTGAGCCAGGATCAAACTCTTCATTGTTAAATTTTAAATAATTTAAGCAACTAAAGAAATTAAATTCTATCTGCTCATGATGGTTTATTCTCTGAAATTAAATATAAATTTAATTTACGCTGTCAATCAATTTTCAATATTTTAATGAACATATTTTTGCTTCCGCTTCGAATGAAGCAGGGGTGCAAATATAAAACCCTTTTAATTGCTGACAAAAAAATAAAACTGGAATAAATGATGATTTATTAACAGTTTTATCTCTTTTACAGGTACGCATACCTGATAGCGGGTGCAAATATAATATCTTTTTGCCATGTAAAAAATATTTTACAGATATTTTTCAGGGAATATTTTGATATATTTATAAATAAGTGAGTTAATTAAAGAAAAAAGTTCCATACCAACCCAAAACGAATAGAGAAATCCCTGTAAGGATAATTTGGTGCAGAATAATAATTATAACCAGTGATAGAAGAATTTAAATGCTCAAATTTTAAAAAAAATCTTGTTTGTTGAATTTTAGCATTTATAAAGAAATCAACAAGAGGAAATTCTCCAAACAGTTTATCATTTTGAACATAAAGTTCTGAGAGTACAGGGTCATATCCTTTCATGTAATAAGAAGAAAAATATTTTAATGAAAAACCCGATTGAAGAAAAAGTGCTTTTTTAAACATTTCTGTACTAAAAAAAAGTGTATTTCTAGAAACTATTTCTGGGAAACTAATTTTACTTTCGTGCGATGACTTTTGGTACATAAGTCTTGAATCAAACGTAAATTTTCCAAATGTTATTTTTTTATTAAAGTTAATACTGTAAAAATCAATTTTTTCATTGTACTGGATAGGCATAATTCCATAAACCTCATCAGTACTTGTGGTTGATAAATTGGTTTTTTCAAATTGAACAAAATTATTTAGGGAATGATAATCAATATTTACATCTAAAATTTTCGGGAAATTTAATAATAAACTGACCCGATTAGATTCAACATAGTCCAGTTCATTATTCCAATTATAATTCAAATAGTTACTAGCAAATAAAGATGTATTATAGGCTGGGGTATATTTACTGGATAATAGCTTGAAAACAATACTATTATTTTCATTTAATTTCAAATGAGTATCAAAGCCAATTAACATTGATTCATTATCTCCAAAAATTTTATTTGATGAAAATAGATCAAATTTTAATCTATTCATTTTCTTGACGTAATTCAAGAACAAAAATCCAGTTTCTGAATTAATTTTTCTCTGATCATTGGCAAAAATTTCAGTCTGAAAGTTTTCTAAAAAATATTTGTCTTGAATAAATTCTGTCCCAATTTTAATTTCTCCAATTAAATTTTGATTATATGAAAAAATAAATCTTGTTTTAAAGGAATTGAGAAATATCTTATCGGAAATCTTTTCATTTGCAAAAGCCTCACCAAAAAAATTGTTTGGTGAAGTTTGGTCAAATCTATTTTCTTGCTCCTCATAGGACAAAATATGCCTTAATGAATAGCTTGATTTACTCAATGAATCAGTTTCATTAAAATGATAAATATGATCTAGAAAAAACCTTTTTGAGGAAAATTGATTGGATGCATTTTCAAATTGAGGATCAAAAACGCCTCTGTCAATGAACTGCTCATCACCACTTTCAAAATTTATAATATCATTTTCTTTGATACCGCCATTTTGTTCAGCAAATAACTCCTGCTTAGTGTAATGAAACCTAAAATTATACTTTTTTGATTTAGATAAGTAATTTGATGTAAAGGTAAAAATAGTGGGATTACTGATGAAGTTTTGATAATTACCCAGAGATCTTAACCCTTTTCTGGAGATGGAAAAATTATACCTTTTAGAGGTATTTACAGTGTATAGAGCATCTAATGTCTGACCCTGTACAAACACCGATCGATACATCAATTCAGTAAACGGTGTTGGAACGTGATAGTAATTAATATCATCAGCACTTTGATACAAAATTTTTTTATTCATAGCACCAATTTCAGTGTGATGACTTTTTTTAGAACGAAAGGACAGTTCATTGTATGCTAAACCAGAATTAGAAAATGGCAATAATTGAAAATTGTCTTTTCTTAGATAATTCATTTTGTAATACTTTTCTATTGTCAATGAGGTGTCCACTCTGATTGTATCCATTTCACTTGAAATAACTAAATAATCTTCAATTTTTGCCTCAGTATTTTTGTTAATGTTATTATTCATTTGTGATGAAGATATAGAATCATTAACTGAGGCTGGTCTTCGACTACGATCTTCTTTAAGTTGAATAATAGGACCTCTTTTGTTATCTTGAGCAATGGATACTAGGATAGCAGAAAAAAAAAGTATAAATGTCAAATTTTTTTTCATTCTGTAGCTAATATCGTTCAAATTATGTAACCTAACAATTATGTATTTATAATTAACAAAACTTTGATGTTATTAAAGAAATACTCAAATTATAATCTTGAATGCGGAGTAGATGAAGCCGGTAGAGGGTGTCTTGCCGGACCAGTAACAGCGGCAGCGGTAATATTAAAACCTGATTTTAACCACGAGTTAATTAATGATTCTAAGAAATTAAATTCCTCTTTGAGAAAAAAATTAGTACCAATAATTATTGAGAATTGCATTTGCTTTGCTATTAAAAATGTTTCGCCAAAAAAAATTGATGAAATCAATATTTTAAATGCATCTATTTTAGCTATGCATAAATGTATCAAAGCACTTGAGCCTAATCCTGATTTTATTTTGGTTGATGGAAATAAGTTTAAAACATTCAGAAATATTCCACATAAGACAATAATCAAAGGGGATGCGAAATATTTAAATATCGCTGCCGCCTCAATTCTCGCAAAATATTACAGGGATACTTACATGAAAAAAATTCATTCAAATTTTAAAAACTATGGATGGATAAAAAACAAAGGATATCCCACCGCGGAGCATAAAAAAAATATCCTTAAATATGGACTAACCAGGTATCACAGAAAAACATTTAAAACAAATTAACAATTGTTAATATTTTTTTTTGAAATTTACAGATCCTTGACAAAAAACTTGACTTATTTAAATACATTTAAAAAACTTTATCGAGGATGGGCCACAATTACAAAATTATTTTGTTTGCATTTTTTATTGCTATATCCTCTCGTGCTCAAGAATTATATAAGCAAACTATTTTAAGTCAAGGGACTACTTCAAATCTTGAAAGTGGACTTATTGTTTCCCAGTCAGTTGGGCAAGAGTCAGTAATTGGAAGCTTCACAAATGGCGATGTAAAAATTATTCAAGGTTTTCAACAACCTTTCTGGGGAAGATTAATTTCAAACTCATCGTCTGTAATTCCTATTGAAATTACACATTATCCAAATCCTGTAACAGATAATTTAAACCTAAATTTTTATAATTATGATATTGGAGAATTAGATCTGTCAATTTACGATTACTCTGGACGAATTTTAATGAAAAGAAATATTTCTGTTGAATCAGGAAAAAGTATAGTTGATTTGACAACGCTTCCCAGTGGGTCCTTTTTAATTGGGCTAAAGAACGATAAAATAAATTACTACATCAAAATAATCAAAAAATGAAACAATTCTTAACAATACTCATTTTGGCAATTGGAATGGAAACATTCTCTCAAGAAATTAGTTTTTCTGCCGGATCTAATAACACAGAATTTACAATCGATGACAACGATAGTTTTAAGGCAAATGGAATAGGATCCCATTTTGCTATCGAATACGCAATGCCGATTTTCTTCAATCTTGAAAGAGTTAGTTATTCACTTGGACTGAATCTTAATGAATACAATGCTATGACTGGGGATTTAAATAATTTATATGAATGGCAAACTACGCACTTAGGACTAAAAAATGGACTTAATGTTCGATTTATTGATGTTTTTGACATTGTAAGTTTCAATGGATCAGCTTCATTAAATCTAAGCCATATATTAAATGGATATCAAAAAATTAACACGCAAGTTTTTGATATTTCCAATCATCCCGAGTTTAGAGGACTAACCCTTTGGAGTGAGTTGGGTGTTAGTGTCAAATTTGATTTCAAAGAAGATGTTAAACTTTCCGTGGGATACTCTGTTTCCGAGGACTACAGCTTCACTTCTAAGAGGGGTGCAGTATTTTATGATGGAACCACAGACGAAAATGTTAAAATGAAAAATTGTCGATTTACTTTATCACTCATTTACCTATTAAACGATTAAACAATGAAAAAATTAATACTACTTACCATAATTGGATTTTATACAATTACAAATTATTCACAAAATGAAGGTATTTCCTATCAGGCTGTTATTTATAATCCTAATGCTGAACAAATTCCAGGTTTTAACAATGAAATGAGTCCACTTGCAAACTCCGATATTTGTTTGCGATTTTCAATTTATGGAAATGGAACGGAGTACCAAGAAACAATTCAAACTTCAACTGATGAATTCGGAATGGTTAACGTTAGAATTGGAGTTAATCAACAAACTGGTGGTTATGCTGATGGGTTTAGCTTAATCAATTGGAATGATGGAAACGATAAAGCATTAAGTGTAGAATTAGATGCTGATGGGATTTGCCAAGGATTTGAGGAAATCAGTTACCAAAGTTTCAGTTATATTCCATTTGCTTATTACGCTCAAGAAGCGGATACACAAGAGATTGAAAATTTAATTGCTGAAAATCAAGTAGCGAGTGAACAAGCTGATCAAGATTTACAGGGATTAATTGATGCAAATACAGCTGCTGACTTAGAAGAATCCGAAGCTGGAGCTGCTGCTGATGCTGCACTTCAGGAAGAAGTTGAAGCTGCTACATTAATTGCCCAAGAAGCACTTGATAATACAACATCTGATGCTGATGCTATTGCAGCAAATGCTGCTGCAATTGCAGCAAATACAGAGGCTGACCTTGCTGAATCCGAAGCTGGAACTGAAGCTGATTTAGCTTTGCAAGAAGCAATAGATCTAGCAAGTCAATTAGCTTCAGAGGCAATAACAGCAAATGCTCTAGCAATTGAAATAAATTCACAGGCAATTGCGGCTAATTCTGAAGCAGATTTAGCAGAATCAGAGGCTGGTGCTGCTGCAGATTTAGCTCTGCTAGAGGCACTGGATGCGGCAACGCAAGCTGCTACAGATGCAATAATTGCTAATACCACTGCTATAGC
>CABZIT010000018.1 GCA_902525795.1 uncultured Bacteroidota bacterium | reverse complement strand
CTTAAAGTCATAATTTTCTTCTAAAAAACCGATGGAGTAAATATCATTTAAAATGAATATAGATTGCCCTATTATTCTTTTTTTTTGTTTATTAGAATAGTTTACAAGTATTGAATCGTTTAAAAAAGGATCATTTATATAAACATTAGAATTGATGTTGTTAACAAATAAAGAAGTGTCTTCACTAAAAAATACCGGGGATACCAATTTTGCATTTTCAATTTCTTTATTTATTTCGGAATCAGATTTTTTTATGGCAAAATCAAAGGGTGCATATAAGTTCTCAGATTGCCAAGGCCTACCATTTTCAAAACTGTATTTAAATTTTCCACTTTTTGGAAAGAAATAGATAATTAATAACGCAGACATTAAAAAAAGAGAAATCCGAAATAGTCTCTTAAACCCTTTGTTAATTTTATTGAAAAGTTTTGCCATATAATTGCTTATAAATTTACTAAATATTTAAAACTACTAGTTGGTATTTAATTTATTAACTTTAAATATGTTAAATAATGTCGTAATAGTTTGTGCCAAAAGAACACCTATTGGGAATTTTAGAGGTAAACTATCCAGTCTAAGTGCTGTTGAAATTGGTTCAATAACTCTAAAAAATGCAATTGAATCAGTAAACCTTAACTCAGATTTAATTGATGAATTGATTATTGGACATGTACTGCAAGCTGGTTGTGGTCAAGCACCTGCCAAACAGTTGGCATACAAGTCAGGGATTAATATGAAAACTCCATGTACATCCGTAAATAAGGTTTGCTCATCAGGAATTAAAGCGGTTAGTTTAGCTGCACAATCAATAGAGCTTGGAATTAATGAAATTGTTGTTGCCGGTGGAATTGAAAGCATGAGTCAAGTGCCATATTACATTAAAAATAAAGACCTAGAAAAAATTGAAGAAAGCGAAATCACAAATGGTTTATTTTATGATGGCTTAACAGATTTTAAAGAAAATAATTCCATGGGGGTTTTAGCTGAAATGTGCGCAAAGAAATTTAACATTTCAAGACAGATGCAAGATGAATATACCAATGAGTCATTTATAAAAACTTTGGAAGGCTATAATAAAGATCATATAAAAAAAAATATTATTAAAATTAATACTATGGATTCTTTTGGGAAATCGGTTATTTTGGAAAAAGATGAGAACTTAAGTAAGTATAATTGTGAAAAAATTAAAGAATTAAAGCCAATATTTGTTGTAAATGGAACAATTACTGCCGCTAATTCATCTCCGATAAGTGATGGAGCTTCAATGCTTATTCTTATGAGTAAAAAGAAAGCTAAAGAATTGAAAATAAATGCAATAGCAGAAATCAAGGCAATCAATGATGCGTCTAATAAGCCGAAATGGTTTACTACTGCCCCATCAAAATCAATCAATGAACTTCTCTCCATTTCGAATAAAAAAATTGACGATATTGATTTATTTGAAATTAACGAAGCATTTGCAACAGTTGCTTTAGCTAATATGAAAATATTAGGCTTGAAAAGAGATAGGATTAATATTTATGGTGGTGCTGTTGCAATGGGACATCCTTTGGGTTGCTCAGGAGCTAGAATTATTTCTACGTTAATACATAACCTAATTCAAGAAGAAAAATCAACAGGGATTGCTTCCATTTGCAATGGCGGAGGTGGATCGACATCAATGATTATAAATACCATTTGATGAAATTTGGGATTTGCAATATTAGCATTATTCCTTTGAGAAAGGAAAAGTCACAAAAATCTGAAATGACCTCACAACTACTTTACGGAGAAACTTTTGAAATTTTAGAATTATCTGAAAACTGGTCCTATATTAAAATGAATTTTGATAATTATAAGGGATGGATTAAAAATAACCAATATGTAAAAGTTGATAACAAACAACTTAAAGCAATAGATGAATCAAGATATTGCTCAGATTTAGTTGAATTTGTTGAGACTTCAGATAAAAAATTAAAAACAATTGTGATGGGATCAAATGTGTCAAATGTAGGAATTTTGAATGATAAATTTGATGGAAATCTTAGTAATAATAAAAGGAATAAAGTAGAAGCAGTTGAAATCGCATTATCATTAATTAATACCCCTTATTTGTGGGGAGGAAAAAGTCCATTTGGTATCGATTGCTCTGGTTTCTCACAATTGGTTTACAAAATGATTGGTATAAATATTCCTAGAGATGCTAAAGATCAGGCAGAAATTGGATCAACACTTAGTTTTATTGATGAGTCTCAAGCTGGAGATTTAGCATTTTTCCATAATGAGGAAGATAAAATTATTCACGTGGGCATAATACTGAAAGACAATTATATTATTCATGCAAGTGGTAGGGTTAGAATTGATAGACTAGACCAGACGGGAATCTATAACAATGAGTTAAATACTCATACTCATAAATTAAGATTTATTAAAAAAATAATCTAATTAAAAATATTAAAATGATTGCAGAAGCTCTCGGTATTTGTTAGCTTCATCAGTGTTGCCTAGCTGTTCATAAATATTTCTCAAAGTTTTTATACAATCGATATTGTTTGGATCTAATTCATAAACCTTTTCTAGAAATGGTATTGCACTTTTGAATAAGTCTTCTCTAACTAATTTTAATTCATCATATCTATTATAATCTGCAGTTGACATTCCTAGCGAATTCATTTCTTCTATTATAGGTTCGTCTTTTTCAAGGATTAATGCTGCTGCATTTAAATATGCTTTAGTGTATGAAGGATCAAGCTGAATAGCTTTATTATAAAATTCTAATGCCAAATCTATATTTCCTTTATCAGCGTTTACAACACCTAAATTGAAAACTAAGTCTGTATTTTCAGGATTTATTTCTAATGCTTTTGTTATGAGTTTTTCATAACTTTCCACATCGCCAAGCTCCCATCGGATATTTGACTCTAAAAGAATCAGGTTGATGTTGTCTGGATCAATATCTTTTGACAATTCAATATATTTCAATGAATTTTCAAAATCTTTTTTATCTCTGTAAATTGCTGCAATTGTTCTTAAGATTATATCTTTCTCTGATTTACCTAGTTCATCTCTCGGTTTTTCATGAGTTTTTATAACATTAATTGAAAAATCCCTTGATTCAGCATCTTGAAACCTTTGTTCATCACCACTTTCTTTTTCAATCGCATAATAGGTCATTGAAATTCCTGTATAATTTAAATCAATTAATTCTAGGTAAAAATCAAGTGCTTTTTCATAATTATTCGCTTGGTTCGCGACAAGTGCTGCATTTCTTAAATATAAAGTATCTCGTGAGGAAACTCTGTAAGCTAATTCAAAGTTTTCAAATGACTTTACATATAGTTTTTCATCTAAATAATTGTTTCCATTTGAAATAAAATTATTTAACATTTCAACTTTTAGCTTGTTAATTCTGGAAGTATAATAATTATTTCCACCAATTTCAGTACTAATGGATTTATTTAAATTATTGATACTAGCTTTAGTTTCTGAATATGAACTATTGCCATTTTGATATAATGCCAACCCATTTAAATAATAAAACTTGGCTAATGTTTTTTTATCATTAGGTGAAATTTTCTCTTCAATAGTATTAAGATTATTAACAGCCGATGTAAAATTTTCACTTTTTATGAGTTTTTCAACAATTTTTAATTCTTTTTTTTGACTATTAATTTGAAAAGAAACTAATAGTAAAGAAAATATAATTATTTTTTTCACTTTATTCAGTTTGATTATTTGACTCAATTTCATCAATTCGGTCAACTTGTTCATCGTGACCTTCTTCATGAACTACTTTGGCAACCGCGGCAATAGAATCCCCATCTTTAATATTAATTAATTTAACCCCTTGTGTGGCTCTCCCCATTACCCTTAGGTTTTCAACTGCCATTCTTATCGCTATTCCAGATTTGTTGATTATCATTAAGCCGTTTGAATCATCTACATTTTTGATGGCTACTAAATCGCCAGTTTTCTCAGTAATTGAAATTGTTTTGACACCCTTACCTCCTCTATTAGTAAGTCTGTAATCTTCAAGTTTTGATCTTTTACCATAACCATTAGATGAAACTACCAGGATATTGCTTTCCATATCATTAACAGAAACCATCCCGATAACTTCGTCTTTTTCATTTTGAAGTCGTATACCTCTGACCCCTGAGGCATTTCTTCCCATAGGTCGTGTCTTAGCTTCTTCAAATCTGATTGCTTTTCCTGACTTGAGAGCTAACATCACTTGACTATTGCCATTTGTAAGTTTTGCTTCTAGAAGTTCGTCTTCCTCTTTAATTGTAATAGCATTTATTCCGTTAACTCTTGGTCTTGAGTATTGTTCAAGAGATGTTTTTTTAACTTGACCTTTTTTTGTTGCCATGATCACAAAATGATTGTTAATATAATCATCGTCTTTAAGATCTTTGGTACAAATAAATGCTTTGACTTTATCATCTTGCTCAATATTTATTAGATTTTGAATAGCCCTACCTTTAGCAGTTCTACCGCCTTCCGGAATTTCATAAACTCGCATCCAAAAACACTTTCCTTTTTGTGTAAAGAAGAGCATATACTGATGATTACTTCCAACAAATAAATCCTCTAAAAAATCTTCATTTCTTGTTGTAGATGCTTTTTGACCAACTCCACCCCTATTTTGAATTTTATATTCTGTTAAAGATGTTCTTTTAATGTAACCAGCATGTGAAATCGTAATTAAAACTTTTTCATCAGGAATCATATCTTCTATTGAAAGGTCACCACCAGAATATTCAATAATAGATCTTCTTTCATCTCCATATTTATCTCTAATTTCAATTAATTCATCAGAAATTATCTTCATTCTTAGGTCTTGATTGGACAAAATATTTTTCAAATCTTTTATTAGTTGTTTAATATCCTCAAATTCCCCCCTAAGCTTGTCCTGTTCAAGACCAGTTAATTGACGTAATCTCATTTCAACAATGGCCTTAGACTGAATTTCAGAAAGATTATATTTCTTCATTAAATTTTCTTTTGCATTATCTGCATTATTTGAAGCCTTAATAATTTCAATAACTTCATCGATATTGTCTGATGCTATGATTAATCCTTCTAAAATATGACATCTATCTTCTGCTTTTTTTAATTCAAACTTGGTTCTTCGAACTACCACATCATGTCTGTGATCTACAAAATGTTTTATCTTATCTTTTAAATTTAACATTTGAGGACGCCCTTTTACTAGCGCAATACTATTGACACTAAATGATGATTGTAATTGACTATACTTGTAAAGTTTATTTAAAACGATATTTGGGATAGCGTCTCTTTTCAGAACAAAAACGATTCTCATTCCATTTCTGTCAGATTCGTCCCTGATAGTCGAAATTCCATCAAGTTTTTTATCGTTAACTAAGTCAGCTATTTTTTTTATCATATCAGCTTTGTTTACTTGATATGGAATTTCTGTTACAATAATAGATTCTTTTCCGTCAACTTCTTCAATTTCAGCTTTACCCCTCAATACAATCTTCCCTCTGCCAGTATGAAAAGCATCTTTTACTCCTTCATACCCATGTATTATGCCCCCCGTCGGAAAATCTGGAGCTTTAACGAATTGCATTAAAGTATCTATATCGATTGAATTATTTTTAATATATTCCAAAGTTCCATTAATAACCTCGGTGAGATTATGTGGAGGAATATTAGTTGCCATTCCAACAGCAATACCAGAAGCACCATTTACAAGAAGTGCTGGTATTTTTGTTGGAAGAACTGTAGGTTCTTTTAGAGTATCATCAAAATTTAATTTGTAATCAACAGTTTCTTTGTCAATATCAGAAAGCATTTCTTCTGAAATTTTTTGCATTCTAGCTTCTGTGTAACGCATAGCAGCAGGGCTGTCTCCATCTACAGAACCAAAATTACCTTGACCATCTACGAGCATATACCTCAAACTCCAGTCCTGAGCCATTCTTACCATAGTGTCATAAATAGCCGAATCACCGTGGGGATGGTATTTACCCATAACTTCACCAACAATTCTTGCTGATTTTTTGTGTGCAGATGAAGATTTTACTCCTAAATCATGCATTCCATAAAGAACTCTTCTGTGTACAGGTTTTAATCCATCTCTAACATCCGGCAAAGCCCTAGAAACAATAACTGACATTGAATAATCAATGTAAGCAGATTTCATCTCATCCTCAATATTTATAGGGATTAATTTTTCTCCATTATCCATATCGTAAAAGGTTAGTTTATATGATTAAATTTGACCTAATACAAATATAATAATATGTAAAATCATTTACTGTTATTAAATAGCTTTTAAATACAATTTTATTAACAATAATAATCAATTAAATTTCTTTAATGTGTTGGTTAAAATCTTGATAATAGTTATTTTTATAGTTGATTTAAATTATGGATGATAATTTTTCACAAAGGGTAAAAGATGTTATTACATATAGCAAAGAGGAAGCTCTTAGGCTTGGCCATGATTTTATTGGAACCGAACATCTTGTACTAGGAATACTTAGGAATGATGAGGGCAAAGCCATTGATATCTTAAATTACATTGGTATTGAGTTAAATGAATTAAGAAGAAAAATTGAATCTCTTAATCCTGTAAACTTTGATTCTCAAAACAAAGATTCAGCAAACAAAAAAAATTTACATTTAACTAGACAAGCAGAAAGAGCTTTAAAAACAACATTTCTTGAAGCAAAATTGTTTCAAAGTTCAATTATAAATACTGCTCACCTTTTGCTTTGTATTCTAAGAAATGAGAATGATCCTACCACTAAAGTTTTCAATAAAATGAATATAAATTACAATCACATTAAGGATGAATATAAGTCCTTAATTGATCGCGATGACTCATCTTACGAGGTCGATGATGGAATAAAAGAAGAAAAGCAATCTTTTGAAACAACTACTCCATCAAGCAAAAAAATATCCAAGAAAAAAACAAAAACACCTGTATTGGATAATTTTGGTAAAGATTTAACATCACTAGCTGAAAAAGACGAATTAGATCCGATAATTGGAAGAAATAATGAAATTCAGAGAGTGTCTCAAATTTTAAGCAGAAGAAAGAAAAATAATCCAATTTTGATTGGTGAACCTGGTGTTGGTAAATCTGCTATTGCTGAAGGTTTAGCCATAAGAATTGTTAAGAAAAAAGTTTCCAGAATTCTTTATAATAAAAGAATTATTTCATTAGACCTTGCAAGTTTAGTTGCCGGAACAAAATATAGAGGACAATTCGAAGAAAGAATGAAAGCTGTAATGAATGAGTTAGAAAAAAATAATGATATTATTCTTTTTATCGACGAAATCCATACTATAGTTGGAGCTGGTGGAGCTACTGGAAGTCTTGATGCATCAAACATGTTTAAGCCTGCATTGGCTAGAGGGACTATTCAATGTATTGGTGCTACCACCTTAGATGAATATAGAAATTCCATTGAAAAGGATGGTGCTTTAGAAAGAAGGTTTCAAAAAATAATTGTTGAACAAACAAATGAAAAAGAAACTCTAGAAATTCTTCAAAATATTAAAATAAAATATGAAGAACATCACAATGTCATTTACACTGACTTAGCACTGGAAGCTTGTGTGAAACTCACTTCAAGATACATGAATGATAGATTTTTACCAGATAAGGCTATTGATGCATTAGACGAGGCTGGTTCAAGAGTTCATTTAATAAATTTAGACGTTCCTATACATATTACCGAATTTGAGCAAGAATTAGAAATAATAAGAAATGAAAAAAATGACGCAGTAAAAAGTCAATTATACGAAGCAGCAGCCAACCTCAGAGATAAAGAAAAAGTTATCGAAAAAAAACTAGCTGATGCACAGAACTTATGGGAACAGGAATGTAAACAAAACAAAGAAATAGTTAATGAAGAGAATATAGCCGATGTTGTCTCCATGATGACTGGGATTCCACTAAATAAATTAAAACAAAGTGAAAGTAAAAAACTTTCAAAGCTGTTTGATATTATCAAAAAAAGTATTGTTGGTCAAAATACTGCGATAGAAAAAGTTGTAAAATCAATTCAAAGAAACAGAGCTGGGTTAAAGGATCCAAAAAAACCTATTGGATCCTTTATTTTTCTTGGTCAAACTGGAGTAGGTAAAACACAATTGGCTAAAGTCTTGGCAAAAGAACTGTTCGAAAGTGAAGATTCACTTATAAGAGTTGATATGAGTGAATATATGGAGAAGTTTGCTGTATCTAGACTTGTTGGTGCTCCACCTGGATATGTTGGATATGAAGATGGTGGTCAGTTGACTGAAAAAATTAGAAGAAAGCCATACTCGGTAATTCTTCTTGATGAAATTGAAAAAGCTCATCCTGATGTTTTTAATATGTTATTACAAGTTTTAGACGATGGTTTTCTAACAGATAGTTTAGGAAGAAAAATTGATTTTACAAATTCTGTGATAATAATGACTTCAAATATTGGAGTTAAGAAAATTCAAGATTTTGGTTCTGGTGTTGGTTTTGGAACATCTGCTAAGAAAGAGCAAGAAAGTAGTGCTAATGATAAAACAATAATGAATTCCCTAAGAAAAAAATTCGCGCCAGAATTTTTAAATAGGATTGATGAAATAGTAATCTTTAATCATTTGACAATCGAAAATATTCACAGTATTATCGATATTGAACTTGATAAATTATTAGATAGGGTTAGTGAATTGGGATACACAGTAAAAATTTCAAAAAAAGCTAAAGATTTTTTATGTGAAAAAGGGTATGATAAAAAGTATGGAGCAAGGCCTTTAAAGAGGACAATCCAAAAGCACATAGAAGATTTGATTGCATCTGAAATATTAGATTCCAAAATTAATCCAGGTGATACAATTTATTTAGATTATTTCAAAGGTTATGAAAATTTAAAAATCAAAATTAAGTCTAATAAGACACCTAAGACTTCTGGAAAATAAAATCTCTTTGACTTTTCAAAAATTTACTAATTTTCTTGACATCCTTATATAGGGCTCTATCTTTTGTTATTTTTTTTGAAAGCTTTCTAACCTCCGAAATTAAACTTTTTACCTGATTGGATGTTTTATGATTATTAAATTCTTTTGCTTGACAAGCTGATATCAATTCAATAGATAAAATATCATAAACATTATTTATAATCCTGAGTAATTGATTTGCACCATTAGCCCCCATACTTACATGATCTTCTTGCCCATTTGATGATGTTATTGAATCAATACTTGCTGGGGTTGAAAACTGTTTATTAGAACTAACTAAGCTTGCTGCAGTATACTGTAGTATCATCAACCCTGAGGACATTCCCGGGTTGTCAGTTAAAAAAATAGGTAACCCACGTTTTCCTGACATTAAATTAAAAGTTCTTCGTTCAGATATATTACCCAATTCTGAAATGGACAATTTTAAAAAGTCGATTGACAATGAAAGGGGTTGGCCATGAAAATTGCCACCCGAAATTATTTTATCTTTTTCATCAAAAATTAGAGGATTATCAGTAACAGAATTTATTTCAGTATTAATGATTTGAGAACAATAATCAATAACATCAAGTGACGCGCCATGCACCTGGGGAATACATCTAAATGAATAAGGATCTTGTGTTTCTGTTTTTTGTAAATTTTCAATCTCTCCTCCATTGATGAAATCTAGAATCCTATTTGAAACCTGCCTTTGACCTTTAAAACCTCTCACAGAATTCACCAGAGGGCTAAATGGATTTAAATTACAATTAAAACTGTCAATAGAAACAGAGGAGATATTATCAGCTAATTTGGAAAGGTTATATGAATGAAATAGAGAATTAATAAATGATGCAAGCATATATTGAGTACCATTAATTAGTGCTAATCCTTCTTTTGATGCTAAGTTAATTTTATCAAGTTTATATTTTTTTAATATAGTTTTTGAATTTTGTATTTTACCTTTATACTCTAATTCACCTTCACCGATTATTGGCAATGACATGTGAGCTAATGGAGCTAAATCTCCTGAAGCACCTAAAGAACCATATTCATAAACAATGGGAAATAAATTATTATTGAATAAAAAAATCAGCCTATTGATTGTGTCTAATCTAACTCCACTATTTCCTTTTGAAAGGGATATAATTTTTAATAAAAGCATCAATCTTACTATTTCACAATTTATTTTCTTTCCCGTACCGCATGCATGTGAACGAATTAAATTGAGCTGCAGATCACTTAATTTATCATGTTGAATTTTAATATTATGAAGATCTCCAAAACCAGTATTTACTCCGTATATAAGATCGTTGGTTTTTGATATTTTATTTTCAAGAAAAAGTCTACTTTTTTTGACTTTATGAATAAGGATATCATCTAATACAATTTGTAAGTTGTTTGAAATAATATTATTTATCTCATATAATGTTATCTTACTATCTTCTAAAATGAAATTACCCAAATTAAATATATTATTTTTGAAAGAGTTAAATTTGAATACTTTTTAATTAAAATATCAAGAATTATTCCTCTAATTAATTACAAAATTAAAAAATGTAATTTATGAAAAAAACTCCTCTTTATGATTTACATATTGAACATGGTGCAAAATTAGTAGATTTTGCTGGATTTTTAATGCCAATACATTATGAAGGAGTTTCAGTTGAGCATAATTGCGTAAAAAATAATGTTGGTGTATTTGATGTATCTCACATGGGTGAATTTTTAATTTCTGGAAAAAAATCAGAATCTTTTTTACAATCTGTTTTAAGTAACGATATTTCAATTTTACGTCCTGGTCAAGCCCAATATAATTGTATGCCAAACGAAAAAGGTGGAATTGTTGATGACTTGATTCTCTATAAATTGGATGTTAATAAATTTATGTTGGTTGTTAATGCTTCCAATATTGGAAAAAATATAGATTTTTTAAATCGTAAAAATAAAAATATTGTAAATATTGATAATTTATCTGATGTTTATTCCTTGGTTTCTGTACAAGGACCAAATTCATTAAAAGTTCTGCAAAAATTATTTAAATCAGAGTTGGCAAATCTAAAATATTACTATTTTATGAATCAAAACGATTTAATTATTTCAAACACAGGATACACTGGATGTGGAGGTTATGAAATATATTGTAAAAATAAAGATGTTGTAGGTTTGTGGAATAATATTTTTGATGCTGGATCAGAGTTTGATATTAAGCCTATCGGATTAGCTGCTAGAGATACTTTAAGATTGGAAATGGGGTTTTGTCTTTATGGTAATGAATTAAATGATGAAATCACCCCTATTGAAGCTGGTCTATCTTGGATTACAAAAACAAATAAAATTTTCACATCTAGCTCATTATTTAAAAGACAAAAAGAAGTCGGAGTTAATAAAAGATTAATTGGTTTTGAAATGTTAGAAAAAGCAATTCCTAGAAAGGGATATGCAATTTATTCATCTGATAAGCAAAAAATCGGAATTGTCACCTCAGGTACAATGTCTCCCTACTTAAAAAAAGGAATAGGTTTGGGGTATGTCAAATCTAATTTCTCAAATCTAAATACTAAAATTTTTATCGAAATAAGAGGAAAAATGAGGCAGTCTATAATTGTTAATACACCATTTAAATAGTTATGGGTAGAGCATTTGAATTTAGGAAAGCAAGAAAAATGAAAAGATGGTCTGCAATGAGTAAAGCATTTACTAGAATTGGAAAAGATATAGTTATTGCAGTAAAAGATGGAGGCCCAGATCCTAACACCAATTCTAAACTTAGGGCTATTATACAAAATGCCAAGTCGGTAAATATGCCAAAAGACAATATTGAAAGAGCTATCAGTAGAGCAATTGATAAAAGTCATGGAACATTCAAAGAAATTGTCCTTGAAGGATATGCACCGCATGGTGTGGCTGTACTAGTTGAAGCTGCTACTGACAATAATACTAGAACAGTAGCAAATATCAGAAGTTATTTTAACAAATTCAGTGGTAGTTTAGGTACATCTGGATCAGTAATATTTATGTTTGATCACATATGTAATTTTAAAATTAATGCATCAGGGTTATATTTAGATGAAATTGAGCTTGATTTAATTGATTTTGGTGCTGAAGAAGTTTTTTTAGATGGAAATAATATTATGATTTATGCACCATTTCAATTTTTTGGAGATTTACAATCTGAACTTGAGAAAAGAAATATTGAAATTATTTCATCTGGTTTTGACAGAATTCCAAATACTTTTAAAGAAATTAATGAAAAACAAAGAGTTGAAGTTGAAAAGTTATTAGAAAAAATTGAAAATGATGATGATGTTCAACATGTTTTTCATACAATGAAATATTAATTTAAGATTTAGTAAAACTAAGTTCCTTTATTTTACCCTCTACTCCATCAAAAAAACTTTCAATGAAATTTAAATCATCTTTTAAATTTTCAGTTGGATAAAAAGGTTCAGATATTAAACTTTGTTTGTTTGAATAGTCCATTGTAATCATAATAATCGGAATGCCAGCCTCCTTTGCTATGAAATAAAATCCTGTTTTAAATTTGCTAACCTTTTGTCTTGTTCCTTCGGGTGCAAGGGAAAGTCTAAATTTTTCTTTTTGATTAAAGATATTTGCTATTTCATTGACTGTGTTATTTTTTTTTGAACGGTTTACAGGAATACCTCCAATGAGCTTTAAGAATACATTAAGAGGAAAAAAAAATAATTCTTTTTTTGCAATAAAACTAGATTTGAATCCAACACTGCCACGAATCAATATTCCTAAAAATAAATCTATCCAATGGGTATGTGGAGCTGCAATTAATATTGCTTTTTTTATTTTCTTTTTTGAAAGGCCTGTATTACCCTTTATTTCCCAACCTATAAAATTGGTCAAAATAAAATTATAAATTCTTCTTTTCAATTTAAATTTTATATAGTTTAAAATTATTTAAAATATTCATTTTTGAAACCAATAAGGTGTAATTTATTTTTTGCTCTAGTCACTGCAGTATAAAACCATCTTAGAAAATCTTTATTATAGCCATTCGGTAAAAAAGGCATTTCTACAAAGATTGATCCCCATTGACCGCCTTGAGATTTATGGCATGTAAAAGCATAAGCAAATTTTACCTGTAATGCGTTGAAATATTTATTTTTTTTCACGGCTAAATGTCTTTTATATTTAGTTTTGATTTCAATATAGTCCTTTAAAACCTCTTTGTAAAGCTTATTTATTACTGTATAATCTAATGAAGGTGAGTTTATTTCAATTGAATCCAAAATTAAAACTGTTTCAAAAGAACTTAAATTTGGATAATCAATCATAGTCACTATAACCTCAGCAAATCTAAATCCATACAATTCTTTTATATTTAATATTTCTTCAATTTTAATTATATCCCCGTTAGCTATAAAACTCACTTGATTATTATTCAACCAATGATAATTATTTTTTAATACCATCAATAAATCTCCAACAGAGATAATATTTTCATTACATAGAATTTTCTCTCTAATATTTTTATTATAAATATTAGATCTTTTATTGGATCTAACTATTACAGCGGTCTCTTGCAACCCAAACTCGTCATAGGAATCCTGAAGTAAGTTTATTAACTGATCTCCATCTTCAATAAGCTTAATATCATTGTAAAAAGACAAATTAATTTTTAATTCATCTACAAAGTCTATTTCAATTAAATTTCTTAAATATGTTGCTAAAGACAAAATTCCTGAATTCTCTTTTTGTCTAACAACTTCAATAAGTTCAGATGAAAATACTTTTAAACCATAGTTTTCATTTAAAAATTTTTCATCAAGCGATAACGATTTTTCAGAGAATATTGGAGGTAATTGTGCCAAATCGCCAATAATGAGTAAACTACATTTAAATCCGGAGTAAACATATTTGATAATATTGTCTAAAAGTGATTCTGAAAATAATCCGTTTTCATTTTTTTTTACTGTTGGAATCATTGACGCCTCATCAACAATAAATATTGTGTTTTTATGTTTATTTATTTTTAGGGAAAAATCAATATTTCCAGATAAATTATTTTTAACATAGTAAATTTCTCTATGAATTGTATATGCTTCCTTATTACAATATGAGGATAAGACTTTTGCAGATCGCCCCGTTGGAGCTAACAAAATCACGGGTTTTTTAATTTTCCACAAATTTTTAACAACTTTTGAGATAAGGTATGTTTTTCCTGTCCCAGCATAACCTTTTAAAACGCAAATTGCTTGCTGAGAAGAATATATGAAATCATTAATTTTTATGACTGATGATTTCTGATTTACATTAAATTCAACAGAGGAATCTGAAAAAATAATTGAAGAAAAGGATTCTTCCATTTGGATAGGGCATTACTATTCAAATATAAAAATATGTTTTTTAGATATTAACTTCTAAACAATAAAAAAAATTGTAGTTTTGTTAGCGCTACTATTTTAATAATATGTATTATTTTTCTGATTTATTTTATCCCTTTTTAATTTTTATCATCATAATATCTGTATATTTTATTAGAAAAAATAAAGGTTATAATGATAATATAATATACTATTTAACAGTAATTTTTTACTTCTTCTTATGGTTTATGCCGGGCATATTACAAATTATTTTATCTCCCCTTTTTGCATTGATTATTGTGTATTTAATCAGGTATAAAATAACTAATAAACAAAAAAATTATCTACGATACACATTGTTAGCTCACATAGTGTTTTTTGCCTTTTTAATGTTTAAATCAATTGATGATGAAATCAGATTTGATGATGTAAAAAACATTCGTTATCAACAAGTTATTCTCAAACTTAAAGATATTAGAGATTCACAAATAGCTCATAGATCTGTTAAAGGCTATTTTCAAAATAATTGGGATAGTCTTGTGAAATTTATCGAAACAGATTCATTTACTATTACTCAAAGAAAAGACTCAAGTATTTTAGACAAGGAGATGACTAAAAGGTATGGTGGGGTCAAGACATATAAAGATATAGTCATTATTGATACCTTAGGTTTTATTGGAGTGAAAGACTCTTTATTTGGATTTGATAATAGATATGAACAAATGTTTTATGTTCCTAATGCAAAAGATTCAGAAACCAAGTTTGAATTAAATGCTGGTTTTCTTAATCAAAATGGTATTGATATTCCAGTATTTGAAGCCAAAGTAAGCAAAAAAGTAATATTATACGATCAATCCATTAACCTTATTTTAAAAGAGAACCAAGTTCAGTCTGTTGACGGAGTTAATGGCCCCTCACTGAAGATAGGCTCAATGAATGAGATAAATACTAATGGGAATTGGCCAAAAAATTACTCTAAAGGAAATTAGTATGTTTTCCATACATATTGGTTTAAAGTATATTTATTATTTCCTCAGTCACAAAAATAAAATTGTTGATTCTAAGAAGAAAGTATTCACAAAGAATAATAAATATTTAAATCATTTACCCGACATAAAAAAAACAATTAATTCGATCGAAAAAAATGACATTGTAATTGACAACTTAAAATTAATATACTATGATAGTCCATTATCCCTTGTACCTACCTCTCTTTTTAACAAAAAATATTTATCCGAATATCTAAAATTTAATACCAGATTTAAACCAAATTCATTTATTAATTATTATAGTTTTTGTGAAAATAGTATTACTGGTTTGTATGTCTCAAATAAAAAAATTAATAACTATTTTTCAAAGAAATTCTCATCATTTAATGAATTTCATTACGGCACAGTATTGATAAATGAATATAAACAAAAATGTAATGTTGATAATAAAAAAAACATTTTTCTAAATTTTCATCATGAAGGTTTTGATATAGTAGTATTTAATGAAAAAAAATTAAAGTTCTATAATAATTTTAAATGTAATTCTACAGAAGATTATTTATATTATACATTATTCACCTGTTCACAGTTAAATCTAAATACTGAGAAAATTCACGTAGCATGTACTGGTGAAATAAGCTTATCATCCAGTAAATATGAATTACTATACAAATATGTAAAAAACATTGAAATTATCAATGACAAATTTAGCACTCCTACCTTTACAAATATTTCAGAAAAAAATATACTCTTTAACACGTTTCAATGAAAATCATCTCAGGTAAGTTTGGTGGCAGATCTATAAATATCCCAAAAAAGTTACTTATTAGACCAACCACAAATATTTGTAGACATGCACTTTTCAACATACTAACTAACATGATTACCTTTGATGATATCAAAGTGCTTGATATTTTTTCAGGTTCTGGTTTTTTCGGATACGAATGTGCTTCTAGAGGAGCCAAACAAATAGATTTTTTAGAAAAAAATTTCGATTGTATTAAATTTATTAAAACCACATCATTAAAATTAAAAATAAATCATATAGTATTTTCAAAAGACTTTTTCAAGTTTGTTGAAAATTTTACAAATACTTATGATTTAGTATTTGCTGACCCTCCTTATAAATTTGACGATAACAAATATCAAACTATAATTAATTATGTTTTAAATAATTGTTTAAAAAACGACAATGGTATTTTTATCTTAGAACATTATAAAAAATATTCTTTTTCTGAAAATAATAATTTGTTTGATGAAAGATCGTATGGTGATTCTAAATTCAGTTTTTTTAAAAAAAAAAGCGGGATATAACCCGCTTTTTGTGAATCTATAAGCCGAATTCTGTACTAATAATAGTTCTTGCCATTTATCTTGATACACTGTTACCAATATATTCTAGCTGCCTACCCTCCAACATCGAACGTACAATTCTCAAACGCTGGTTTACATGACATTGCACCTCACAGAGTTTACATGATTTCACTACAGCTTTACCTGTACATACTTTCTGTTGCACTATTCCTAATCTCACGATTGATGGCTGTTAACCATTGTGATGTACTTCGGTGTTCGGACTTTCCTCTATAAATAGCGACAAGACGATTCACAATGTAAAAATAAATAAATGTTGAAATATATAATTAATTTGATAAATATTTAGTGTTTTATTATATCTCTTTTATTTATATTTATCGATCAATATATTATAATTTATATGAGTCAATTTATTATTTCTGCAAGAAAATATAGACCGTTAAAATTTAAAGATGTAGTTGGTCAAGAAATAATAACTAATAGTTTAGAAACTGCAATTTCTAATGGAAAACTTGCTCAAGCATTACTATTTACAGGACCCAGAGGTGTTGGTAAGACAAGTTGTGCAAGAATTGTAGCAAGAGAAATTAACAAATTTAAAATTGAGGATGACTTTTCATACAATATATTTGAACTAGATGCTGCATCAAATAATGGTGTTGATGACATAAGGAACCTAATTGAACAGACAAGAATTCCTCCACAGAAAGGAAATTTCAAGGTATATATTATCGATGAGGTACATATGCTTTCCACAGGAGCTTTTAACGCATTTTTAAAAACATTAGAAGAACCACCTAAACATTGCATTTTTATTTTAGCTACAACTGAAAAACATAAAATTATTCCTACTATTATCTCGAGATGTCAAATTTATAATTTCAAAAGAATTTCTAATAATGACATTATTAAAAATTTAGAAAATATTTGCTCTCTAGAAAAAATATCTCATGATAAAGAATCCTTAAATATAATTGCCTCTAAGAGCGATGGATCTATGAGAGACGCTTTACAGCTTTTTGACAAGGTTACAGGTGTTAGTAAAGAGATAACAAAGGATCTTGTTCAAAATAATTTAAATTCTTTAGATACAAATGATAATATTAAAATCTTAGATTATGTTTTAGAAAAAGATATTCCCAAGTTAATAGTTGAAATAAATAATATACTAAATAAAGGGATTGGAGGTGAAAGATTCATCTCAGCTTTTTCCTCTTTTCTACGTGACATTTTGGTTAGCAAAAATGAACATTCAATAATATTAAGTGACAACGAAAACTCTAAAATAAACAACCTATCAAAATATTCTGAAAAATTGAGTTATCCCATAATTATTGAATTTCTATCTATTTTAAATGAAGCTGAATTAAACTTTCAAAAAAGTCTTAATACAAATTTACTTATTGAATTAACTTTCTTAAAAATTACTTCACTTGAATATAGTAATGAAAAAAAAAAAGTAATTTTTAAACCAATTCCATTTTCCAAATTTGAAAGCTTAAATTTCTTAACTAATCCCTCTGTTGCTGAAGAAAAAAAAGGAGTTTTACCCGATCATATTCCAATTGCAGAAATTGATAAAAATTTATTTGCATCTACCTTATCTTTAAAAAGTATAAAAGAAGATAGTGGTGTAAAAAATATTGATGTGATTGATGAAATATTTATTGATTCGCCAAATCTTAATATTACAGAGGAAAAAATGCAATCTTCATGGATTGACTATGCAGAAATGTTAGAGTCTAATGGTAGGTATAATATATCTTCAATATTAAGAATTTCGACCCCAATTCTTTCTGAAAATTTAATTTCTTATTCTGTACCTAACGATACAACAAGACTTGAAATAGAAAAAGAAATAATTTCAATTCAAAATTTTATGCGAAAAGAGTTAAAAAATAATATAAAGTTGATAATTTCAGTTGATAAAACTATTCGAAAGAAATTTAAATATACTATTTCAGAAAAATACAATGCCTTAAAAGATAAAAATCCTAAAATTGAAAAGCTTAAAAATATTTTTAAACTGTCAATCTAAATCATATCCTGTATTAATATCCTTGTTTAAGCTCAGAATCAAAGCATCAGCCAATCCTATTCTTGGAACGATAAATTTATTAGAATTTGAAAATTCAAGTGCATTGATATAAATTTTTAAAGCAGGCTCAATTACATCTGCTCTGTCAGCATTTAACTTTAGCTTTACTATTCTTTCGATTATTGAATATTTTTTGACTTTTTTGAATAGATCTAATAGACTACTTAATTTTATTATCTCATAGGGTAATATATTTGATATTTTTAGAATTTTATTTGCATTTCCTCCTGTTCCAATAACTATTATATTTTTAATTTTCTTTGTTTTAGTTTTAATCCATTTAGAGAAATTTTTTAGTATATTTTTATCAGAGCTATTCATTAATCTAAGTGTTCCTAACCTGAATGATTTCGAGACAATAATTTTCCCATTTATTAATAAATTAATCTCTGTACTGCCCCCGCCAACATCAATGAATAAGTAATTTTTATTTATGCTTTTAAAATTATTTTTAAATAACTTTAGTATATAAGCAGCTTCTAAATCACCTGAAATTACTTGAACTTTAAGTTTTGCTTCTTTATAAATTTTATCTAAAATTTCTTTTGCATTTTTAGCATCTCTCATAGCTGATGTAGCAACCGCAATATATTTTTTAACATTATGAATTTTCATAATACTTCTAAAAGTTTTTATACTCTCTATTAAGTTACTTATTGTTTTTTGTGAAATTTTTCCAGTGGAAAAAACATCATTTCCAAGCCGTACAGGAAGTCGAATTAATGAAATTTTTTTATATTTTGGATTTTTATTTTCAATATAAGTGTTGGCAATTAATAATCTTACTGCGTTGGATCCAATATCAATTGCAGCTAATTTTTTCATTTTAAAACTTTTCATGGACTTAACCTTTCTGTAATCCATTTACCACCTTTTTTAATATACCGAATTCGATCATGTAATCTGTTTTCTCTTCCTTGCCAAAACTCATATTCAATTGGTTTTACAATAAAACCACCCCAATTAAGTGGGCGAGAGATCTGACTATTTTCGAATTTTTTTTTAATCTTCTCAAATTCATCTTCTAAAAAAGACCTTGAGGGAATTACAGAACTTTGTTTGGCAGAAACTAATGCACCTATTTTACTACCCAATGGACGTGAATTAAAATAATTTTCACTTACATCATTGCTTGTTTTAAAAGCTTTTCCTTTTATAATTATTTGTCTTTCCATTTGTTCCCAAAAAAATGATAAAGAAACTTTATTATTACTTAAAATTGATTTTGCTTTATTGCTATTGTAATTGGTAAAGAAAATGAATCCTTCCTCCGAAAAATATTTTAATAATACGACTCTATTCCTTGGAAATCCATCATTATCGATTGTTGATAAAGTCATAGCATTGATTTCAATCTCAAGAGTAGTATCAGAGATTTCATCAAACCATTTATTAAATAATTTCAAAGGATTGTCAAATATTTCATTTTCTGATAAAAAACCCTTTAGATAGGATTTTCTGTAATTACTTATATCTGATTTCATCATACAAATTTAAGTAATTTAATTTTCAAATTATATATCGATATCTTTTCCGTCAAATGCTAATTCAACGTTTTGAAATATCTGCTTAACTTCATTGACAAATAAATCTAAATTTTCATATCTAGATGAAAAATGACCTATAATTAACTTATCAACTTTTGCATCTCTTGCAATCTTTGCTGCATCCTTAGCCGTAGAATGCCAGGTTAATTTAGCTTTTTCTTTGTCTTTTTCTAAAAAAGTTGATTCATGATACAGCAGATCAACTTTACTTATTTTTTTAATAATATTAGGAAAATATCTTGTATCACTACAAAATGCATATGATTTGTTTTTTAATCCTTTTGATGTTACCTCTCTATAATCAATCTCTTCTCCATTCTCATTAAAAACATTTTCCCCTTGGGTTAACTTATTATAATAAACTTTATTTATGTTTAACTTTTGAGCTAAGTCTAAGTTCAACTTTCTTTTATTATTTTTTTCTTGGAATAAAAAGCCATTTGAATATATTGAATGCCGTAAGGGAATTGTAAAAATGGAAAAGTCATTTGATTCATAAATTGTCTCTGATTTTTCTGAATTTAATTCGATTATTTCTAATTCATATGAAAGAAACATTGATGAAATTTTTATTTGCGCATTTATAATTTCTGAGACAACTCTGGGACAAAATAGTTTAAGTTTATTTTTTCTTCTTAAAAGAGAATATGTTGAAATTAAACCAATTAAACCAAAATAATGATCACCGTGGGCATGTGAAATTAAAATGAAATCAATTTTTGAAAATTTAATTTTAAAGTTTTTTAATTGAAATTGAATACCCTCCGGACAATCAATTAAAATGTATTTATTCTTAATATTTAAAATTTGTGAAGTGGAATACATTCCTCTTTTGGGCAACGCACCTTGTGAACCTAATATTTTTAATTTCAACGATTAAATTTTTGTTTTGCAAGTAAATAAATAACAGCCATTCTAATAGCAACTCCATTTTCAACTTGATCGAGAATTATTGAATTTTTTGAATCTGCGATTTCACTAGTAAGTTCAACCCCTCTATTAATCGGTCCCGGATGCATTACTATTATTTCGCGACTTAATTTATTCAGTCTGTCATTGTTTAAACCATATGATTTAACATATTCTCTTACACTTGGAAAAAAACTTCTATTCATTCTTTCATTTTGGATCCTTAACATATTGACAACATCACACCATTCTAAAGCTTCATCAAAGTTATTTATAACCTTTACTCCTAGTTTCTCAATATATTTTGGTATTAGAGAATTTGGCCCACATAATTTTACATTTGCACCTTGCATTTTCAATGCAAATATGTTAGATAAAGCAACTCTGCTGTGAATAATATCTCCAACAATTAAAATATTTTTATTTCTAATCTCACCCAATTTTTCTCTAATTGAATATGAATCTAATAACGCTTGGGTTGGATGTTCGTGTGCGCCATCTCCTGCATTAATAATTGTTGCGTCAACTTTTGTTGAAATAAACTCAGGTACACCAGCATTTGGATGCCTTATAACAATCATATCTACTTTCATTGATAAAATATTATTTATTGTGTCCATAAGTGATTCACCTTTTTTTAATGATGATTGAGAAGCTGAAAAATTTAAAACATCTGCAGATAATCTTTTTTCAGCTAATTCAAAAGAAAGCTTAGTTCTAGTTGAATTTTCAAAAAATAAATTTGCAATTGTAATATCTCTTAAAGAGGGTACTTTTTTTATAGGTCTATTGATAATTTCTTTAAAATTATCTGCAGTTTTAAATATCAATCTAATATCATTAATATTTAAATTCTTTATTCCAATTAAGTTTTCTACACTAAGAGACTCCATCAATTTATATTCTCTAAATAAACATAATTATTATTTTCACCCCAATTCACACAAACCTTTTGATCCTCATAAACATCAACATTAAATCCCTTATAATCTGCTTGAATTGGCAATTCTCTACAATATCTTCTGTTCACTAATATCAGTAACTCAATAGATTTTGGTCTACCAAAACTTTCAATTGCTGTCAAAGCTGCTCTTATAGTCCTTCCAGTGTACAATACATCATCCATAAAAACAACTTTTTTATTATTTACATCAAGCTTAAAGTTTGTTTCATTTGGAATTAAAATATTAGTCTTTGTTCTAAAGTCATCTCTAAAAAAAGTGATATCTAAATATCCGTAATCTAATTTTTGTAAAGAATATTTATTTTTTAAAACATCAACTATATTTTGAGAAAGAAACTTACCTCTTGGTTGAAGACCAATCAGGACAGTTTCTGAAAAATCATTATGATTTTCTAGGAGTTGATAAGCTAGTCTTTCTAAGCAAATATTTACTCGAGAATTATTAAATAAGATATGCTTACCCATAATTTTAATAAAAATTAAAATGAATTTAAAAAAAAAGCCTTTCAATTGAAAGGCTTTTTTTGTTATTTTCCATCCATTTTGTCTTTAAGTTCTTGCAATTTTTCATTTGCATCACCTAATGTATTTTTTGGGGGATCATTATCTACAGAAATTACCGATTTAGAACTTTTCTTAGATTTCGTACCCCCCATATTCTTAAAAGTTTGAGTATGAGATAAGACCACACGCTTAGTATCTTTGTTAAATTCTATTACCTTTAAATCTACTGTATCTCCCTTTTGAAGTTTTGAGTTATCTTCTTTGATCATATGTCTAGATGGAATAAATGCAGTAATATCCTCATTGAATTTAACAGTTGCACCCTTAGGAACTATTTCTGATACTTCAAAATTATGTACTGTATTCAATCCAAATTCAACTTCATAACTATCCCAAGGATTATCTTGAAGTTGTTTGTGTCCTAAACTTAACTTTCTATTATCAACATCTAATTCAAGTACAACAACATCAATATTTTTACCTGATTCACAAAACTCCCTAGGATGTCTTATTTTTTTAGTCCATGATAAGTCGGAAATATGCACCAAACCATCAACTCCTTCTTCAAGTTCAACAAATACACCGAAATTTGTAAAGTTTCTAACTATTCCGATATGTTTTGAATCAACAGGATATTTCTTTGTTATATCTGTCCAAGGATCTGGGGTTAATTGTTTAACTCCAAGAGACATTTTTCTTTCATCTCTGTCAAAAGTTAATATTTTTGCAGTTACTTCATCCCCAACTGTGAAAAAATCCTGAGCTGAGCGTAGATGTGTAGACCAAGACATCTCTGAAACATGAATTAATCCTTCTACCCCTTCAGAAATTTCAACAAAAGCGCCATAATCTGCAATTACAACTACTTTTCCCTTGACCTCATCTCCCACATTTGTATTTTCAGAAAGTGCTTCCCATGGATGCTTATTTAATTGTTTAAGCCCTAACTGAATTCTTGATTTATCTTCATCAAAATCTAATATTACAACCTTTAATTTTTGATCTAACTCAACTATTTCATTTGGATGATTAATCCTTGACCAAGATAAATCAGTAATATGAATCAAACCATCAACCCCTCCTAAATCCATAAAGACACCATATGATGTAATATTTTTTACAATTCCTTCTAGAATTTGACCCTTTTCAAGTTGCTTAATTATTTCTTTCTTTTGAAGTTCAATATCAGCTTCTATCAGGGCTTTGTGAGAAACAACAACGTTTTTAAACTCATGATTAATCTTTACAACTTTAAATTCCATTGTTTTATCAACATATTGATCATAATCTCTAATTGGCTTAACGTCAATTTGAGATCCAGGCAAGAAGGCCTCAATACCAAATACATCAACGATCATACCCCCTTTAGTTCTGCATTTGACATAACCATTAACAATTTCTCCAGATTCATGTGCATTATTCACTCTATCCCATGCTTTGATAACTCTAGCTTTTCTGTGAGATAAAATAAGTTGACCTGTTGCATCTTCTCTAATATCAATTAAAACTTCAACCATGTCGCCTATCTTTAGGTCAGGATTATATCTAAACTCATTTAGAGAAATTACACCTTCTGATTTTGCATTTATATCAATAATAGCTTCTCTGTCAGTCATATGAACAACAGTGCCCTCAACTACATTATTAGTAAGAGTTTCCACAAAATTTTCTTTAACTAACTTTTCAAATTCTTTAATTTGTTTTTCGTTAACTTCCTCAATACCTTCTTCAAAGTTATGCCAGTCAAAATCTTTAAGTTTGACTTTTTTTTCTGTTTGATCTGATGTTTTTGCAGAATCAGAAGGCTTAATATCTTTTAAATTTTTA
>CABZIT010000017.1 GCA_902525795.1 uncultured Bacteroidota bacterium | reverse complement strand
CATCATTTTTTATTAATTGCTTTATAATTAAGTCCTCATATCTGGCACCATATGATGCATAAGACCTACCATCTAAATCTTTTGGACTATTAATATTATTACTTTTTACAACAGCAATTGCACTTATATCACTTTGAAAAATCGTAGCTAAAGCATATAGTTTGAAAGGTTTTTTCTTAGTGCGGAAACTTATTATAGATTCTGTTGGACAGAGAGCAAGATCAGCAAGATTTAATTCGATTTTCTTCGCTGGTGAATACTTATAACTATCTGCCTCGGGAGAAATAATTTCAACATTTATATTTAGTTCTTTGAAAAAACCTTTTTCTTTTGCAACATAGAATCCAATATGATTGATATTAGGCGTCCAATCAAGTGCAAGTTTTAATTTTATGTTGTTATTATTCATTTGGCGTTCTTTAACAAAGATGGAATAAATAGTAATAGTATTAGCTTTTTCATATCGTATGTTGGTTTAGTTAACATTGTACTGTATTTCACTGCATTCTTGATGATTGTAACCTTGCTTTTGGTAATACCAAAAAGAGCTATAATTATTACCTATATTGACCATAATGTTATTACCACAATAAAAATGATAAATTTCGGATGGATTGATATCGGAACCTTCAGAATCAATAACAGTAATTGTGTATGTACCGTCTCCATTATTGACCCAAGTGCCATAGGTCTCAAAAATAAAAGTTCCGTCAGCGAAAACTCTAAAAACAAATTCATTTTCATCATAGTAAAAAACAGACCAGTTATCATCTCCATACTGTTGTTCCTCTCTGTAGGTATTCCAAACACCAATAATTGGGTCATTTACATTATTATCATTTGAATTGTTGCTATCATCACTTGAATCTGAACTACAAGCAAAAACAAGTGGAATAAATAGTAATAGTATTAGCTTTTTCATAGTGTTTGGTTATTTGGATAGCCAACTAAAAGTATTTAAAACAAAGTTTTTCCAATCATATCCCTTAGTATTCATTCCAGCATACATTTTACTTCCATCTTGCCTATTAAAGACCATTGCAGTAAATCCGTTTGAGTCTCCAAAAACAGCTATTTTTCCTGAGCCATATCTCCCTGCTAAACCCTGAGAATCCCCCATACCTTCAGGCCCTACACCTGTGGAGTGTTTTATATTAATAGAACTTTCACCCAACTTTAATATGTTTTCGAATTTAGGCCCCAAAAGAGCACTTCCTCCAAATGAAACTAATCTTTCTACTTTGTATTTTCCACTAACAATAGGATGATTTTTATTTAAATTATTGTTTTCAAATTTAATCATTCCTTGACCATATTTATTTTCGTAATTAATTGTATCAATTGTAGTCCCAACCGAGGATTCAATTTCAAATTTTTGTAATAATGGATTTATAGCCTGATCAAAAGGAGCGTGTTCACTAAAAGCTAAAAGTGAACCTCCATTCTTTACCCAATCTTGTAACTCATTGAGTTCATTTTGAGAAAAAGTCCTTTTTTCTGCTGCGGAACTTTCCGTAGCAAAATCAAAAGGTAATGCTGTAATAACCACCAGAACTTTAGCTTGACTTAAACTTGATTTAGAAAATTCTTTATCTAAAAATGAAACCCTATATCCATCGTTTAATAATAAATCGACAAGTGGTTTTATAAGATGAGATTGTATAAAAAAGTTTTTATGGGCAGAATCAAACATAATTAACGGCCCATCATTAATTTCATAAGATGGATTTTCAATTTTCAAATCTACGCTTATATCATTGTACATAGGCCATTTGTAAGGATAATTTTGTTGTTGACCACAGGAAACAAGTGGAATAAATAGTAATAGTATTAGCTTTTTCATATCAAATGTTGGTTAATAAGGGTTGGAATACTCAATACATATTACTTCTTTTTTTTGAACGTTAAAAATTATAGGTAATGAATATGGAACAATAACAGCTTTACCAAGTTGCATTCCAGGTTTCATTTTTGGCAGTAAGTTAATTACTCTAATTGCTTCATCTTCAAGTTGAGGATGCGGGGCACGTGCTCTGACACCGGTAACATTTCCAGACCTGTCAATTTTAAAAATAACGTTGATTCTTTGTCTTCCTGAAAAGCCCAAATCACCTGCCAAATCTGTGTTAAATTTTCTCTGAACAAACTTAGCAATCTTTTCAGACATACATTTTCTTTTCTTTTCATTATTTCCTTTTTCACAACCAGGAAAAATTGGAACATTTTCAACGGATTCAAAAGAGACTTCTATATTATCGCCAGCAATAACACCTAAAATTGGCTTCTTTTCATATTGATTGAAAGAATTGCCTTCTGATTTAAAAATTATTGGTAGCAAATAGGAAACTGAAACAGCTTCGCCATTTTGTCTTCCCGGCTCCATTTTTGGAAGTAAATTGATTACCCTAATAGCCTCATATTCAAGTTGAGGATGAGGGGCTCTAACTCTTATATCAACTACATCTCCATTATTATTAATAACAAAAGCAATAGTTATTCTTTGAAATCCTGAAAGCTTTAATTCATTGGCTAATCCAGTATCAAAATTTTTTTTTGCAAACAACTTTATTCCTGAGTCTGTACATTCTCGAATTTTATCTTCAGCAAGATTTGATGTACACCAATCAATATAAAATGGAGCACTTTCAACTTCAGAGAACTTAACTATTTTTTCTTTTTTCTTTTCTAAATTTAATTTTGACTGGTCATTTATTTGAGTAAAAGAAACAAGTGGAATAAATAGTAATAGTATTAGCTTTTTCATTTTTTCTTTTTTAAGTTTTTCACTACCAACCAAGTAATATAAATAAACCAAAAAATAAATACATCTGATAAAATATAGTTAGCGGATGTAGAGGCAAAAATTTCAATTTCTTTGCCTAAATAAGCCTCATAATAAAATGTGTAAATCAACCACGCTAATGAACCAAAATATAAAAGTGGCGGGAGATATTTATTTGAATAAATCATTTTTTCTATTGGGTCTATACCACCGGATTTATAATTTTTGCTTGCTAAATAAGTCATATAAATAAAGAAAACAAAAAGAGGAATTATTATTTGAATAAGATTAACATCAACAAATATGACCAAAATCAGAAGGCCTGCGGATCCAAAATATAATATTTGAGGCAAGTATTTAACAGAATATATAAGTTTTTCAAGTTTATCCATTTTTCTTTAGTATTTTAAAGTTACAAAATCATAGGCATAATTATTGTATTCTTAGAGTATGCAAGTTATTAGCTTAAGAGATTATAAGAATCAGGAGCTTTGGAATGTATTAACGCATTTCTTAGGTGTAATAATGTCTATTATTGGAATCCCTTTTTTATTCTATTTTGACACTAATATTACCTTTCTTAGTACGCTCTCGGTTATATTATTCTCCTTTGGTTTATTACTTGTGTATTCATCCTCATCTATTTATCATTTTGTCATAAGTGCCGACCTTAAAAAGAGATTGCAGGTACTCGACCACATTAGTATATATTATCTCATCTTGGGTTCTTATGCGCCTGTGTGCCTAATAACTCTATACGACTATTCAGGCATTGGCATATTTGTAGTTGTACTAACTTTATCCATTACAGGAACTTTAAAAAAATTATTTTTTACAGGCAAGTATGAATTTATATCTCTTTTATTATACTTAGCAATGGGATGGCTAATAATTTTTGACATTAATTCATTATTTAATTTAATTGATTTCAACGCTAAGCTGTTAATAATTCTTGGTGGAGTTTCCTATACATTTGGGATTATTTTTTATGCTTTTGATAAGATAAAGTATTTTCATTCGATATGGCATCTATTTGTACTAACAGGTTCAGTGTTACATTACTTTATGGTGTTGCTTTATATCATCTAAATCATAGGCATATCTTCTTCTTTTAATTCAGCAAACTCTTTATTATATTAGTTATTAAATAATTTAAATAAAATGAAGAATATTTACACACTAATACTTTTATTAACTGCATTATCCTGTACATACAATCGAACTAATACTGAACCCATAATTGTCAGTGATGCTGATAACGAAGATTTAATTGTTTTGGTTGAATGGTCTGTTAATGAAGGTGCTGAAGTTGACTTAGAGGAATGGAGTGATGCTTGGTCAAAAATGGTTGTTGAAACTGAACCATTAACCACATCTTGGAGATTTTTTATTAATGAAGATAAATCACGAGTAACTATGTACGAATCTTATACTACTTGGAGAGGATTATTGCATCACGATAAAAGAATTACTGAAGGTGACCTTAAAGATAGATTACCAGAGGTTTTTGCAAGATATAAGTTTGAAGGAGTTACAGTTCTTGGCCCTGTTACTGATGAGTTAAAACAATTTTTTTTAGATATAGGATTTGATAAAGCAATGAATAATTCCGAAGGAAAGTTAATAGAATTTGACTACAGAACCAGTATAGGTGGTTACACAAAAAAATAGTCAATAGACTAAAGGCATATCCTCTTGACTAAACGAGAGAAGTGAAATAAATAGTAATAGTATTAGCTTTTTCATTTTTTTAAATATTTATATATTAAAAATACTAAACATAGACCAAGTCCAAGTATAGTAATAATAAATAAATTATCGCTGATTAAAGAATCTTTCAGAGTGTCCGTATGTAAAACTATTTTTTTCAACAAATTATTTAAAAGCTTTAATAAATTCTATTGCTTAGCCAATTTGTACAACTATTTTTTTAACAAGTTAATCATAGTGTCATTAGTATTAGCTTTTTCATTTTTTTCTTTTTGATAAAAATTGTTGATCCCATTATTTTAGCAATAATGTAAAAATAGCCTTTATAGAAAATTATAAATTTTTATAGGATTCAAAATATAAATTAACTAATATTAATTGTTTTAATAAAGAATCCATTTATTAAAATTTTATAAATGATGAAAATACCACCACCTATTTTAGTTTTAATTTTAGTTGCTTCTAATTTTTTATCATCAAAAAAAATTGATGTAGTTCATATACCGCATCAAACCTTGGTCTCTATTCTTATTCTCTTAATTGGGATACTTATTTTAACAATTCCCGTTACCAAGTTTATAAAATATAAAACTACAATTGATCCAATTGAATTTAAAAAAGTCAATAAACTTGTAACATCAGGAATATATAAATACTCGAGAAATCCAATGTATTTAGGCCTATTGTTGATCGTTATTTCATCATCAATACTATATTTGAATATTTTCTCTGTCTCAACACCTATATTTTTTTATTATTGGATAAATAGATTTCAGATTCAAAGGGAGGAGATTTTCCTTACAGAAAAATTTGGTAAAGAATATTTATCATATAAAACTAAAACAAGAAGATGGATATAATTATAGTATTAGTTTTTTCAATTTTTGAGAAATTTTTTGTGTAAAAACTCAACAGAATATATAACTAAAATGTAAAGAATTAAATATAAAAAAAACTCTACCCAATTATCAAAAATTTCAAATATTCCGTCTGCTAAACCATAAACTAATCCTGCTACAACATATTTATCTTTTAAGCAACTTAAAATTTTATTCATACTATTTTTTATCGTGCAAATCAATCGCAGACATAGAAAATATTTTCCAAGAACTATCAACTTTTTTATACATATAAATACCTCTGCCTGTAAAAATCCTTTCATAATCTTGGTTAAATCTAGAATATGTGGCATCTAAAGCGCAAATATCTTTGGATATCCAAATTAGTCTTGATTTCTCTAATTTACTGTACTTATAACCATCTTGAACATTAGCCCTAATTTGCTTAAATAATTTAATTAATTCACGCTCATCTTTAACCACAAAAGGGTTTTTAAAAATAGATATAGTGACTGGAAATGTGAAATAAGTTTTTATTTTATCAAAGTCGGAGTATTCAAAAGCTTTGCTATATTTCTCCCATTTCTCAATAATTTCTTTTTCAATTTTCTTTTTTATTCTAAAAGAATTGGATTCAAACTTTTTATTCATTTTCATCTGCATCTTTTTCTTTGTCATTGGATTTTGATTTATCTCTTTTTTTTGGATTTGAGAAAATGAGAAAATTGGAATAAATAGTAATAATATTAGCTTTTTCATATTGTATTTTTATTTTTTTGGGAGCTTATTTTTTTTGCTAGTACTTGCATATCATCAACCATATCTGTTTCATCAACAATTTCATAACCAAGTATTGTTTCAATAATATCTTCTAATGTAACAATTCCAATTGGAGCATCAGATTTATCAACCACTAATGAAATATGTTCTCTTTTTTTAAGAAGCTTATCAAATAGTTTGGGGATCCTTGTCCTTTCAGAGGAAGTAATTATTGGTCGCTTAATTTCTGCCAACTTAAAATGCCCTTTGTCACTAATAATACTTTCAAGAATTGTGTCTTTTAGGACATATGATTCTATCTTATTTTGATTTAAAATGGGAATTCTTGAAAAATTTAGCTCAGAGTTTTGCCTATAGAATTTGTCAATAGTTATGTCCTCATTAGCCGTGACCATTACAGAATATGGTGTCATTATTTCTTTTAATGTTACATTTCTTAGCTTAACTATATTTTTAATAAACTGTGAATCTTTCTCCTCAATAACACCTTCCTCTTTTGCAATTTCTGCAATAATTGAAATATCTTCTCTTTTAATAAATAATTCTTTTTTTGACCCCCCAATTGATTTTGTGAAAGATTGTAATATCCAAAGAACTCCAGAGTACTTAAAAACAGGGATGATCGAGCTCAAAAAAATAGAGGTAAATTGAGCAAGACTGTTGGAATATTTTGCGCCAATGGTTTTTGGTATTATTTCAGAAAAAAGCAATATCAAAACAGTCATTACTGTTGAAACAAATCCAACTAATATTTCATCAGAAATCCCACCTGCCAAAAAAGTGTTTTCATAGTCAAGTTCTGAATAAGCAACTTTAGCTTGCACTCCCACTAAAATTGCTCCAACTGTATGAGCAATAGTATTGAGAGTCAATATAATAATTAAGGGCTCATCAATTGAGTTTTTCAAATTCAATAATTTTTTTGCATAAACTTTACCCTCTTTGAGTTTAATTTTAATAAAAGTTGTGTTTATACTGAGAAGTACTGCTTCTAATATTGAACATAAAAATGATAAGCTAAGGGTTAAAAAAACGTATAAGAAAAGTAATTCCAATTATCTTAAATATATATCAAATATAATAAACGATTGTAATATTTTATGAATCAAAATGAACCCCATTTATATTTTATCATTAGGCCTAATCCAAAATTTATAAGTATCAAAGAAATTGTTCCAAAAAGAAACCAACTATTGCCTTCATACTTAAAAATTATTGATTCTCCAAGTAAGCATAGCCCAGAGCTAAACAGTATTAATCCAAGCAGAGCAAATAAATATGTTTTTAATTTCAATTAATTTAATTTTTGAAAACAAAAGTTATAAAATTTTAAGTGGAAAAGATAGTCTAGCTCTTTTTTTTCTTCTTTTTTTCTTGCATGTAAAAATAATTAAATTCAAGATAATCTTTTAAAAGCAGCATTCTTTCTTGAAAAGAATATATGTCTGTTCTTTTATAAAACTCTTTCATTAACTTGGTATATGAACGAAGCTTATCTTTTTTCATTAGTCTTATTAATTCTAAATTTAAACGGTTACTTTTATATACTGTTAAAATATAAAACCTTGAATAAAAAAAATATATTTCTGCTAATTATTTATATGTTATTTATAGGTTGTAAAGATGTATCCGACAAAGCAGACCTAAATATCAGTGCCCCTGAGGGCATGGTTTGGATAAGCAGTAAATCTTTTACAAAAGGCGGAAAGGATGGTGACAACTATGCAATGGAGCGTGAATTTCCATCTCATGAAGTTTATGTAGATGGCTTTTTTATAGATATTACGGAAGTTACAAATAATCAGTTTAAAAAATTTGTTCAGGAAACAGGATATATAACTATTGCTGAAAGAGAAATTAATTGGGATGAAATTAAAAAAAATCTACCCCCTAACACACCAAAACCTGCAGATTCAGTTTTACAACCAGGTAGTCTAATTTTTAATAAGGAAATTAAAGAAGTTAGTAATATGGGTAATTATTTTCAGTGGTGGAGGTGGAAAATTGGAGCGAATTGGAAACAGCCCTTAGGTCCTGGATCAACTATTACAAATATGGATGATTTTCCTGTGGTGCACGTAGCATATGAAGATGCACTTGCTTATTGTGAATGGGCTGGAAGAAGGCTGCCAACGGAAGCTGAATGGGAATCTGCTGCCCAAGGAAATTTTAATGATGCCATTTTTAGTTGGGGGAATGAGTTGTCGCTTTTAAATCAAAATGCAAATACATGGCAAGGGGACTTTCCAATTGAAAACACTTTTCTTGATAAACATGAATCCATTGCAGTAGTAAAATCTTATCCTCCCAATAGTGTTGGCGTCTATGATATGATAGGAAATGTATGGGAAATAACTAGTGATTTATTTAACATAAATCATTACAAAGAATTAGATCTAAATGAATCCATCAAAAACCCAAAAGGAGCTTCAAGTTGTTATAATCCAAGTAATCCTTACGAATTACAATATATTATGAAAGGGGGTTCATTTCTTTGTCATGACTCTTATTGTGCTAGCTATAGAATCTCATCTAGAATGGGTGTAAGTATAGGATCCGCTTCGGATCATATGGGGTTTAGAACAGTCGCTACATTAGAAATGCTTAATATCGATTAATTACTATTTTAAATATATTATCGTTTTCTCTGAAATTCTTTATTGATTTTTTATATTTAATACTTAAACTAACACATGTTTTCCTTTCTATGTATTATTTAGGTCTTGATATTGGAAGCTCATCTGTGAAAGCTGGATTAGTTGAGGCAGCAAACGGAAAATCAATCCATAGTGTTCATGAGCCAAACAATGAAATGGGAATAATTTCAAAAAGAGATGATTGGGCAGAGCAAGACCCAAATGATTGGTGGTTACACACATGTAAGGCAATTCAGAGAGTTTGTCAAGAATCAAATTCAGATCCTAAAAAAATAATTTCCATTGGAATTTCTTATCAGATGCATGGGTTAGTTCTTGTTGATAACAAAGGAGGTGTATTGAGGAACTCAATTATCTGGTGTGACAGTCGTGCAGTGGAAATTGGCAACAAAGCATTTACGGAAATTGGTGAAGAAAAATGTATGAAACACCTTTTAAATTCACCTGGAAATTTCACAGCATCTAAATTAAAATGGGTCAAAGATAATGAGCCTCATGTTTATCAAAACATTTATAAATATATGTTACCTGGAGACTTTATTGCTTTTAAATTGTCTGGAGATATAAATACGACATGTAACGGCCTTTCTGAAGGTATTCTTTGGGATTTTCAAAATGACCAAACTGCTAATTGGCTCCTAGAATATTATGGAATAAATCCTAATCTTACACCAGATTTGGTGGAAAATTTTTCAATACAAGGGAAAGTAAATAAAGAAGCTGCAGCAGAAACTAGCTTATCAATTGGTACAACTATTACTTACAGAGCTGGCGATCAGCCCAATAATGCATTAGCTTTAAACGTTTTAAAAAATGGTGAGGTTGCCGCATCAGGTGGAACTTCAGGTGTACTTTATTGTGTTACCAATAATATTAATTCTAAAGAATCCTCTAGAATTAATCATTTTGCACATGTTAACCACACTAAGAATTACAAATCGCTAGGGAAATTATTATGTATTAACGGGGCAGGGATTCAATATAGATGGCTAAGGAATCACAGCGTTGGAAACTCTTATGAAAAAATGAATGAGCTTGCATCAAAAGTTGCTGTAGGTTCCGAAGGTGTATATACAATCCCATTTGGAAATGGCGCTGAAAGGATGCTTAATAATATTAATGTAGGAACCCACATATGTAGTATTAATTTAAATAAACACTCTCACAGACATTTATATAGATCTTCTTTGGAGGGAATTGCATTTTCTTTTATGTATGGAATGGAAATTTTAAAAGATGATGGTGCTAAAATAAATGTTTTGAGAGCGGGGAATGACAACTTATTTCGCTCAAAAATATTTTCAAATACTGTTGCGACATTGATAGGGCATGAAATAGAAATTTATAATACAACTGGCGCGTTTGGTGCAGCTAGAGCATCTGCTGTTGTGGATAAAGATTTAACTTCATTCAGTAAAGATCTTACTGCAAATGATCACGTATTAACATATCTTCCACTAAAAAATAAATCTGAGTATGAAGATGCTTATGAAAATTGGAAAAAAAATCTACTGGATATATTAAATAACAAACTATAAAAAAATGAGTAAAGAATATTACAAAGGAATTGACAAAATTAAATTTGAAGGGCCAGGCTCTGATAATCCTCTGGCGTTTAAATATTATGACCCCGAAAAGGTTGTTGCTGGTAAAACTATGAAAGAACATTTTAAATTTGCTATTGCATATTGGCATTCTTTCTGCGGAGTTGGGTCCGATCCATTTGGGCCTGGAACACAAAACTTTGAATGGGATAAATCACCTGACCCTGTCCAGGCAGCAAAAGATAAAGCGGATGCAGCTTTTGAATTCATCAGCAAAATGGGTTTTGAATATTTTTGTTTTCATGATTATGATCTTATTAAAGAAGGCTCTAATTTAATTGAATCAGAAAAAAGATTAAATACTATTGTGGAATATATTAAAGAAAAGAAGGCAGACTCTGGAATCAAACTATTATGGGGCACTGCAAATTGCTTTTCAAACCCAAGATATATGAACGGAGCTGCAACTAACCCTAATTTTAATATCGTTGCAAGAGCTGGAGCACAAGTTAAGTTAGCATTAGATGCCACCATTGCATTAAATGGTGAAAATTACGTGTTTTGGGGTGGACGTGAAGGTTACATGTCTCTACTAAATACGGACATGGGTAGAGAATTAGACCATATGGCTCAATTTCTAACAATGGCAAAAGATTATGCAAGAGCCCAGGGATTTACCGGCACCTTTTTTATTGAACCAAAACCTATGGAGCCAATGAAACATCAATATGATTTTGACTCTGCTACTGCTATTGGATTTTTAAAAGAATATGGTTTAGAAAAAGATTTCAAGCTTAATATTGAGGTGAACCACGCCACTTTAGCACAGCATACTATGCAACATGAATTAGCTGTCGCTGCCAAAGCTGGCATGCTTGGAAGCATCGATGCAAATAGAGGAGACTACCAAAATGGTTGGGATACAGACCAATTCCCAAACAATATTCAAGAGACAACTGAAGCTATGCTTGTTTTCCTTGAGTCAAGAGGTTTAAGAGGAGGTGGAATTAATTTTGATGCTAAAATTAGAAGAAATTCTACTGATATTGAAGATATTTTTTATGCTCATATTGGTGGTGCTGATACATTTGCCAGAGCATTAATAACTGCTGATAAAATTATTTCATCATCATCCTATTCTGAGTTAAGAAGAAAGAGATACCAAACTTTTGATAGCGGAAAAGGAAAGGATTTTGAAAATGGTAAATTAGAACTTAATGATCTATATAATATTGCAAAAGATTCAAATGAAATTTCATTAGAAAGTGGCAAACAAGAACTTTTTGAAAATATAATTAATCAGTACATCTAATTGTTTTGACTACAGTCCTAGAAACGTTAGATTGGTTTGTTCTTGCGGCATATTTTTTTGCCCTAATTCTTGTAGCGGTCTGGGTAGTAGTTCAAAAAAATAAAAATACAGAGGATTATTTTTTGGCAGGCAGAAATGTAGGTTGGTTTGTTATAGGTGCTTCTATTTTCGCTTCTAATATAGGGTCAGAACATGTTGTTGGGTTGGCTGGAACTGGATTTGAATCTGGCACACCAATGGCGCACTACGAGCTGCATGCATGGATTGTGCTACTTCTAGGTTGGCTATTCCTCCCATTTTACATAAGAAGTGGAGCGTTTACAATGCCAGAATTTCTAGAAAAAAGATTTGACTCGCGATCCAGGTGGTTTTTATCATTATTTTCTTTAGTTGCTTATGTATTAACAAAAGTATCTGTTACGATTTATGCTGGTGGAATAGTTGTTTCTGAATTACTTGGAATACCCTTTTGGTATGGTGCGATTGGGGTAGTTGTTTTTACAGGGATTTATACTGTGATTGGAGGAATGAAGGCAGTAATTTACACAGAAACTCTACAAGCAATTGTTTTGATTCTAGGATCTGTTATCATTACTTATCTTGGACTTCAAGAAGTTGGTGGATGGAATGAATTAAGAAATATAGTCATTGCTGAAAGTCCTAATCATTTTAATATGTGGAGACCAATGACTGACCCCGACTTTCCATGGACAGGGCTATTGTTTGGCGGAACAATTGTGGGTGTTTGGTATTGGTGTACTGATCAATATATTGTTCAAAGAACACTTGCAGCAAATAATATTAAAATTGGAAGAAGAGGGGCAATTTTCGGAGCATACTTAAAATTATTGCCAATTTTTATCTTTTTAATTCCAGGCATTATTGCGTTTGCACTTTCTATTAAAGACCCCACAGTTTTTTCCATTGAAAAAGCGGATAGAGCATTTCCAATGTTGGTAAAAACTCTACTTCCAGTAGGATTAAAAGGTCTTGTAGCAGGAGGTCTTATAGCTGCTTTAATGAGCTCATTGGCATCAGTATTTAACTCCTGCTCAACAATATTTACAATCGATATTTATAAGAAACTTAGGCCACTTGAATCAGAAAAGAAATTATTAAATATTGGAAAAGTTGCTACAACTATAATTGTAATTTTAGGGATAGTTTGGATCCCCATTATGGAAAAGATTGGGGGCGGGGTAATGTATCAATATCTTCAAAATGTTCAATCGTATATAGCACCACCAGTAACTGCTGTATTTTTACTTGGTATCATTTGGAAAAGGGTAAATGCTGAAGCTGCAATAACAACTTTATTATCTGGATTAATTTTACTAATAGTTCGCTTAGGGTCTGAAATTTATTATCAGCCCATGATTTCTTCAGGGCAAGTTATTGACAATTTTATGTTTGCATTTGCGACAGTAAATTTTTCACACATGGCAATACTGATGTTTATATTTTCAGCTCTATTATGCATAACTGTAAGTTTTTTGACAAGCCCTCCAAATTACTCAAAAATTAGTGGATTGTCTTATGGAACACTTACTGCAAATCACAGAAAAGAAAATAGTGAAAGTTATGATACAGTTGATGTAATCCTGTCAATTATTCTAATAATAATAGTAGTATCTATTCTAAGTTATTTTACAAGTTGATTTTATGAAATACTTTATATTATCTTTTATACTGTGCTTAACATTTTCATGTAAAGATGACAATAGTAGTCAGTATAATATAGTCTCTGAAAATTCATACACTTTGGAATCAAAATCAATAGATATTCTCCAAAATATTGAAGGCCAGAATTACTTGAGAAATGTTATTATCCAAACACCTAATAATATTGAAGAGGAAAGGGCATACCCAATTGTTTTTGCCTTCCATGGAAGAGGGGGCAACAATATAAGTTGGATTAATAAGCTTAATTTTTTTACAATAACTGGTGAATTTATTGGAGTCTATCCTCAAGGATTTTTAGAATCCTGGAATCTTGGAACTGAACCATCTAAAGCAGATGACATTGAGTTTGTAAATTTAATTATTGATGAATTGCAAAACTATGATAATTTAGATTTTGAAAGAGTATATGCAATAGGAACATCTAATGGGGCAGGAATGGTAAATAAACTTGCCTTAGAAACAAACCACTTTAAGGCAATTTCACCTGTTGTTTCTCAGTTAATCGAAAGTCTTCAATTTTCCGAAACAACTCAACCTACTTCCGTTTTTCAAATAAACGGAGCTGCAGATACCACAGTGCCAATTGAGGGAGGGTTAAGAATGGGGCATGACTTTCTTGACGCATATGACAGTGCAAGTCTTTGGGCTAGTGAATTTAATTGTAATGATTCACCTGTAATAATTTATCTCGGAGATGATACACTTTACGTTTTTGAGTCCTGCGATGAGGATAAAGAAATTCAATATTTAAGAATTGAAAATGGTGAGCATAACCTTCACTGGGGGCCAGGATCTCAACAACTATTTCATCAAATTTGGAACTTTTTAAAAAGATTTTAATTCTTGATAGTTGGGTCTCCGCTTAAATACCAATTTGATTTTAAAAAAAGATCAGACTGATAAAGAGTATCGATAAAGTGATCCCCGTGGTTAAAAAAAGCATGCTCAGCTCCCTCATAAAAAACAACATCACACCTACTTCCTACTGATTCCATGAGAGCTTTATAATTATTAATACTTTCAACAGGTATTAGCTTGTCAGCAGTTCCTGTCAAAATTATTGTTGGAGGTGCACCCTTAGTTATATTTTTTATTGGTGATGCCATTGATGGGTCAGAAATCCATTCAAATTTTTTTGGTCCAAAGTCCACTACAGGATTAAAGAGAATTAGCAAATTTGGCTTAGAACTAATCGTTAAATTTTCATCTTTATTGTCAAATAATTCTATATTAGCTGAGACGGCTGCCAAATGCCCCCCAGCTGAACCACCAGCTGCTGCAATTCTATCAGGGTTTATCGACAAGGATTTAGAGTTTAATCTAATATAGCGTATTGCAGATTTTGCATCTTCCATAGCATGAATTGGACTTGTTCCATGTTTGTTTTTAATTCTATACTCTACAGAAATAGCAATCATTCCTCTAGATGCAAAATACTTTGATTGTCTATCAAACTGTTTATAGCTGCCTGATCTCCAGCCACCCCCATGAAAAAAAACTATACAGTTGTAAATTTTTGATCTATCAAAATTTTCAGGTCGATAGACATGTAAATTCAATTCTATGTTGTTAACTAACTTGTATAAAATCTTTTCAGAGTTACTGTCAAATATGTTAGTTTCTGCAAATGAAAAGTTTATTACATGTAAAAAAATAAATATTGAAAAAAATCTTTTCCAAATCATAGTATTAAACCCTAATTTCTTAATTCTTTCATTTTCTCTTTTTCTAATTCCTTAATTGTCTCAAATTGTTTTTTTGTGAATTTAAGTAACAACTCTTTACTCGTAATTGAATAAGTTTCACGGTAAATAATCTGAGCCTCATTTTTTGATAAATCTTTCGAAGCAGTTAATTCGTTGTTTCTCGCATATTTTTCATAGAGAACCTTCTCTAAATAAGTTGCTTGCTTTTTGTTCATCAACATTTCTGACACAATATATTTAGCAATAACTTTTGATCTTTCTTTGGCCCATTTATTATTTCTGCTAATAATTTTTTTGGTCTTTATTTCGTTCTTAACAACAATTGGTTCATTGATTACCTGAGAATTAAAAAATCTTGCTGCCAAAGTTTGAAATGTAATTTTTAGCCTGCTGTATTCTGGGTAATCGATTTTATTTTCTGTTTCTAAAGGGTCATTGTCATAGTCAAATAACTCTTCTGCAAAAATGTCTTCAATATAAATAGGCTCTGTACTTTTCTTATTTTTTATCCAAACTGTGTATCTATGACTTTTTGTTCTAAAGCTATATCCCATAATACCTCCTCTTGGGTACTGACTGACTGCAAATATTTTTGACGACACCCCTTGTCCCAAAATCTGAGGTCTTAAGCTTATACCATCCAATAACTCTGGAATTTCAATATTTGATAAATCACAAAGCGTTGGAAATACATCAACAAACTCAGTTGGAGATTTAACCTGAATTGTTTTCTTTATAGTTGGATCTTTAATTAGTAATGGAGATCTAGTTGATTGCTCAAAATTAGTATGTTTGGTCCACTGACTATGATCGCCCAAGTGAAACCCATGATCTCCCCATAAAACTATTATCGTATTTTTTTCAAGACCTTTTTCTTTAAGTTTTGCCAACACTTTGCCTACCTGCGCATCAATATAACTTGTTGCGGCATAATAGCCGTGAATCAATTTGCGTTGGATATTATCTGGCAATATTAAGAGCCCCTCCTTATTCTCATTATATTCAATTCCTGGCATCTTATACGAATTAATTTCCCAACCACCTTTGTATGCAATATCAACTGGGTTTTTAGATTTTGTCCTAAACTCAGCTAATTGAATTTCACCCTCGTCATACAAATCCCAATATTTTGTGGGGGCATTAAATGGAAGATGAGGTCGTTTGAAGCCAACAGCCAAGAAAAACGGCTGAGATGTATCAATGTTTTCCAAAACCTCAACTGCTTTATTTGCAATGGCTCCGTCTACGTAAGCCCCGTCGGGAACATCTGCTTTTTCATATGGTGGCTTATATCTTTCAGATTCATACTTATTGATGTTGTCAACTCCTTTTGCAATCGCTTCCTTTCTCAACTTACCTCTAATTTCTCTATTTTCTTTACCCTGATAAAAACCACCCGCTGGAAAGCTATATCCCTCAGGAAAAGTCAACTTATTTTGAGTAATAAAAGGTTCAGACCAAGACCGCCTGTCTCTTCCACTATCAACTGCTCTCGGGTCATAGATCTTACCAACCCCGATTGTTTGATAGCCATTATTTTTAAAATGCTCAGGTAGTGTTAATACATCAGGATTCATGTCACGCATCTTAGTCTTTAAATCCCAAACCCTTGTTTTATCTGGTCTTAATCCTGTCAAAAAACTAACTCGTGATGCAGCACAAATGGCAAGTTGTGTTTGATTATTGAGAAATACCGTGGCGTTCTCAGAAAGTTTGTCAATATTTGGAGTGATCGCAAATTCATCTCCAAAACTTCCAATGCTTGGCTTTAAATCATCAACGGAAATAAATAAGATGTTTGGCTTATCTTCTTGGCTTGACAGAAAAAAGGGAAGGAGAAAAGCTAAAGAAAATATAATTAAAATAGGACAACTTCTTTTTTGCATTTTTTGAACTTAATTGTTATTGCTAAATATCCATAAAATTTAATTATTATCATAACTTTAGGTATGTATAAATATAAGGGCATGAAATTTAAAATATTATATATAAGCATTCTTGCAATACTATCTCTAAATGTATCAAATGCACAAAAATTTGATAAGGATGGATATTTGAAAGATTATTCAGGGGATATGATCATCACAACCCAAGTAAGAGGAGAAAGAAATAAAGCAATATTAAGAGGAACAGAGGCAAATAAAAATAGAGAGTTTGTGTTACAAAACTACACTGGTATTCAGCCATCAATTTATCCTGCATGGGATGGGGGCTTCTGGCCTAAAAAGAAACCAAAAGGTCTCGATGACTTTGAAATACGAACTGAGTTTTTAGATGAATTAGTAAATTGGGGAGTTGACAACGGGTTTCACATCATGCACCACTGCTTAATTTTCCCAAACAAATATTTTCCCCAATGGTTTTCTAAAACCAACTACTCTGCAGAAGAACTTGATTTCATCATTGAAAAATTTGTAACAGAAGTATTAACTGCAAATAATAACAAAAATAAAATTGATGTTTTCAATGTGATCAATGAAATTTTTGCAATGGGTAAATCAGGAAATTATAGAGTTTCTGGGGATGAAAAAGAGGATTGTAAATGGATGGATATGGGTTTTGAAGAAGATAAATCTGGATTATTAGGTGAGGCAAAAGTAAATCACGAGCACCCCATCTTTGTAAGAAGAGTTTTTGATATAGCTGCAAAACTAACTGACGCAAAGTTAGAAATAAGAGATTTTAATATCGCATTTGGTGGGAGAAAAGCAGATGGTCTTTATCAGCTAATTAAACACTTAAAAAATACAGGAGTTAGAGTGGATGCAGTAGGATTTCAGTGCCATCTTAATGCAGGGATAAAGTATGACTACAAAAAGCTTGAAAGAAATATTAAAAGATTTATTGACTTGGGTGTAGAAGTTTATATTACAGAGCTTGATGTTGGATTAAATCTTTGGGGGCAAGGAGGTAAGCACAAAAAAGTTTCAGATGTCATTAAGTCCGATGAGGATTGGCAAAATTTCTTTGCAGAGCAAAATAATATTTATTACAATTTGGTTAAAACAGCAAAAGATTCTGGTGTAAAAATTATCAGTGATTGGGGCTTTAGAGATGACATCCCTTATGGCGGTTGGAGAAAAGATCAAAAAGCATGGATGGTAAATAAAGACTATTCAAGAAAAGGTGCTTATTATGCTGTTTTAAAAGCTCTTTATGACGCTGAACATAAAAAATTTAGCAAATAAAATTAACGGGAATTAATTTAGAATCTAAATAAAGAGGATGTTTAGGGGTTCCTAATTTGCTTAGCTCTAATGCCTTGATTGTTTTATTTTTTAAAATTGTTGTCAACCATTTTGGCGTAGAAATACCAAACCCCCAAGCACAATAAATAACATTATTATTATTTATCACATCTTTAATATAACTTAGACTAGTTGGATCAATCTCTTGATTAGTTTTCAATTTATTTATCGCTTTCTTAGGACAAGTACTAATGTCACTATATAAATTAAGTACATAAAATCCCCCATAACCCCAAGACTTGGAAAATTTCATACACTTTGAAATTGTCTTATCATCACGCTTTTCGTCAGCAACAGATGGGTTTAACATGATCCAAACTATAGTCGGCTTCTCAGACCATTTTCTAAATAAAAAATATCTTTTAGTTCTCGCTTTATTAAATTTAGCAGACCTAATGATTTTCATAAAATTAAATTTAATTTTTGTAGGGATCTAATGTTTGAATAGTGCCATCCTCGTTATAGTTAATCTCAGCAATTTTTACAGACCTTAGGTGAGTAACACCTTTGGACAGAGACGAATCATGATAAAATAAATACCACTTTCCCTTAAATTCACATATTGAATGATGTGACGTCCAGCCAACGACTGGATTAAGGATACGGCCTTTATAAGTAAATGGTCCATAAGGGGTTTCACCAATTGCATAACAAATAAAATGTGTGTCACCAGTAGAGTAAGAAAAATAGTATTTACCATTGTATTTATGAAGCCATGCTGCTTCAAAAAATCTTCTATCATTATCGCCGGCAAGCAATAAATTTCCATTTTCATCCACAATCATCACTTCTTTTGGCTTTTCCGCAAATTCAAGTAAATCATCGGACATTTTTGCAACATAGGGTAATAATGCAGGCTCGTCATCGTCAGGTAAAAATGCTGTTGGACTTTCGGGTTGATCTGGATTAAAAATTCCTGACCGCCATCTTTGAAGTTGCCCTCCCCAAATACCACCAAAATACATATAGTAACTGCCGTCATTGTCCTTGAAAACAGCTGGATCAATTGAAAAACTGTGAGCAATCGGATCTTGCATTGGTGTAAAAGGTCCTTGAGGTTTATCAGAAATGGCAACACCAATTCTGAAGATACCTTCATAATCTTTTGCAGGGAAAAATAAATAATATTTTCCATCTTTTTCATTAGCATCAGGTGCCCACATCTGACGCTCTGCCCATTGAACATCTTTGACATCCAGAGCTACACCATGATCCGTTACTTTGCCGCCAATATCATCCATAGATAGTACATGATAGTCTTTCATTGCAAAATGACTACCCAAATCATCAAAGGCATCACCAGTGTCTATATCATGTGATGGATATATATATATTTTATTATTAAAAACGTGGGCAGAAGGATCAGCCGTATACAAATGAGTAACAATTGGTGGAGAAATAGATTTTTTATTTAACTCCTCAAAATCAATGTGATCAATGCTATCTTCAGGCATACTATTAAGTTAAGTCTATCTCCTTTTTGACAATTCACTTTCAATCTTATTCTCTAATTCCTTATCAATTACATAAAAGAATAACAGCGCAGTAGCTATTAGAAATGGAATAGAAGGATAAATGCTTACCAGCATTTTTGTTCCTAATATTGCAGACTCTGTTTGCTCTCCAACACTGTTAGGTTCATATCCGTAATTACCTAGAATTTGAGCAACTAAAGCGCCACCAATACTTAGGCCTAATTTTAAGCCCACCATCATAGCTGAAAAAATTATTGCAGTAGCCCTGCGGTTATTCTTCCATTCAGAGTAATCTGCAACATCAGCTATCATTGCCCAAAGCAAAGGAATCGTAATACCATAGAAGAACCCGTGAAAAATTTGGGCACCAAAAATTAAATTTATTGATTCGGGAGAAAAAACATAAAAAATCAAAATAAATAAAGTTGATATAAATAAAAAGATTCCAAAAATATTCCGCTTACCAAATTTATCTGCAAGCATTTTTGAAAGTCCAATTCCAACTATCATAAATATAATTCCCCCAGCATTAAAAAGACCAAAACCGGCTGATACAGGGTCATTTCCAAAAAAGTTAAATCCTATTTGCGAAAAGAAATTTAAAATTGGTGAGATAAAATCACTTAATGACTCTTTAGAAACATAATTTTCAAAGTAATAGACATAGGCACCACCCTTCATTGCTAAAGTTGTAAATAATAAAATGGTAACCGAAAGCATAATTACCCAGGGCACATTTTTTATTAAATCTTTTAAATCTTCCAGCAAGCTAGACTTTTGTTCAGGCTTTGGTACAATCCTTTCTTTAGTTGTGATAAAAGTAATTAATAGTAGTACTGTGCCAATCACTGCAAGCCAAGTCATTGTAATTTCAATTCCTAAAGCTTTATCTCCGCCTCCAACATAGTTAATTATTGGCAACATAAATACTTGGACAAAGAATTGGGCAAACATAACTGCAACAAACCTGTAGGCTGAAATGCTATTCCTCTCTTTCATATCACCAGTGATTACTCCACTAAGTGCAGAGTAGGGTAAATTACTGCCAGCATACAATAACAATAATAATGTGTAGGTTACTACTGCATAAATTACTTTACCGTTATATGAAAAATCCGGAGTTGTAAAGGCTAAAACAGCGGCAACACCAAGAGGAATTGATGTCCATAAAATCCAAGGTCTAAACTTTCCCCACTTGGTATTTGTTCTATCTGCTAATGCTCCAACTATTGGATTGAATCCAAAAGCAGCAACAAAACCAACAATAAATATAATTGCTGTTGCATCACCAGATTCTAGACCATATATATCTGTGTAAAAATATGCGAGATAAGTTATTAGTGTTTGAAAAACTAAGTTTGCAGACAAATCACCTAAGCTATAACCAATTTTTTCTCTAATTGAAAGACTATGTCCACTCATACTAATTTTTTAGATTAATTAGCGCGTCATAAGCAGGTTTTTTCTTGTATTGTCTATCAAATAATAATGGGTAATCCGTTCTATTATTAATTGGATTATCATTCCTCCATGTATATTTATCATTTATTCCCCAAAAAGTAACCCTACTAATTTTGTTATTATGCTTCACAAATAGCTCAAAAATATCTTTATATCTTCTGGTTAATTTTTCTTGAATGTCGTTAGGAATCCCAGCTTGATAAGGGTCCCACTTTTTATCTCCTTCAAACTTTTTGAACTCTTCTCTAGCTATTCCTGCAAGTTCATATGGGTTAGGTATTACAGTTATATCTAATTCTGTAATCATGACATCAACTCCAGTTGCTGCAAGTTCCACAATTGTTTTCTCTATTTCATCGATGCTAGGAAAATGCAAATCCCAATGCGCTTGAATTCCTACTGCATCAATTCTAATTCCTTTTTTCTTTAAAGAGTTTATAATTTTTACAGCTCCTTTTCTCTTTTTAGGCTTATACAAGTTGTAATCGTTGTAAGCGAGGGCAACATTTGGGTCTGCATTATTAGCTAGAGAAAATGCTTGCTGTATATAATTATCTCCTAGCATATCTAAAAAAACAGTTTTCCTTAATGTGCCATCATCATTAAGCGCCTCATTCACAACATCCCACATGTCCACTTTTCCTTTATATCTTTTAACCACAGTGTTGATGTGTTTTTGAATATGCTCTTCAAAAGTGATTTTATCTTTTATATTATAAATATAATCAGGGACTTGATTATGCCACATCAACGTATGTCCAAGTAAATACATATCATTTGCCTTTGCAAAATCAACAATTTTATCAGCATTAGAAAAAGTATACTCATCAAATTCTGGGTGAATATGCATCCACTTCATAGAGTTTTCTGGTGTTACAGCATTAAAATCCTTTTGAACAATTTTAATAGCTCTGGCGTCCTTATCGACAATTTGATAATCCTCTTGATTAATTGTTGCTCCTATTAAAAAATCATCTCTAAATTTCTCTTTTAAACTTTCCACTCTAGGAAAATACAAAAGAGAGGCAACTACTATTGCGTTAATAACGAAAACGTTTTTCATGCTGTTAATTTATTTCAATTTAAATAAAATAAAATGCCAGATAAAAATTATCTGGCATTTTATTAATATTTGTTTTAATTACTTAACAACTAGTTTTGAAGTTTTACTCAAACCACCAATTGTAACTTTCAGCATATAGAATCCCGCTGACAAGGTTTCAATATTCAAAATAGAATTTGATATTTTAGTTTGTAAAACTTTTCTTCCTGTAACAGAGTAAATTTCTATTTCCTTATCTCCTAAAACAGGGGATAAAATTGAAATATAATTTACATCTACCGGATTTGGAAAAACTCTCATCTCCAAAAACTGATTGTCATTGGTTGAAAGTGTTCCTTCAGACGTAAGTAGTGAATACCAATAATGAGTTTCAGATCCTTGCATTACAACATACATAGTTGTTTCTGTTCGTTCTAAGATTTGATATACAGCTCCACCTGTAGATGTATACATTCCAAGAGCTCCAACGGTTTGAAACTCGATTAAATCATAAACTCCATTAGTTCCCAAGTTGTATGTGTCTGAAAAGTCACCCAGCGGGAAATTGGTATATTCTACATCTCCATTGACAAAACCACCATCGATTGAGCCATCAAAATTAAAGGCGGCATCAATATCAACTTGCTTACCCATTATTTGCCCATCAATTCCTGTGTCGTAAGTGAATGAGCCATCAGAGTTAAAATACATGATATCGTCTACAAGACCTGTTGCAAAACCTGTCTCAATATATTCAACATCATAGTTTGCAGGTGCTTCCCACCATTTATAAAATCCTGCATCTCCTCCAGGGCCAACTGCACGATAATTCTCTGCTTCAACCATTACTCTCCATCCATCGCCACCAATTAAATAAGCTGCAAGTTCCTCATTAGAACAAACTGCAAAAGGGTATATACAAGTCGCATCACAAATAGTAACAGTATCATCCGTACAATTTACATCAGAATAAATCCATTGACCATTTACTTTATATGCCCAGCCATCTTCATGATCCCAACAATCATCAGTAGAACACCCATCTCCAGTGGTATCAGGGTTTTCACCAATCACACCAAAAACCTCTAGTGACTCTTCATTAACTAATAATTCAATTGCATCATTTCCATTTGAAGTTGGGTAGCCTTCACCATCCAGTACAACGTCATATATATTACTTATGTCCATATATATATCCATTGCAGCTATATCTCTAGCTACAATAATATGATCTCCAGCATTAACGCTTATAGCTGGAAATTGATAGTCAATTATATCTCCACCATTTATGGTATTATATGGAACCGTTTGGCCATTTGCATATGTTTGCATTCTAAAAATGCTCATGTCAGGGATATCCTCCAAAGCAAGTAAATGAATTGCCTTACCATCGACTGGACCATCAGCAGGAGTAGTAAAGTCCATTATTCCTTGCAACATCAAAGCTGCAGGCTCTGGACATTCTCCTCCCTCAGCACAGCTTCCAAAACAATGAAGCAAAGTAGTGTCCTGCTCTACTGGGGGTAAAAACCTGTCGTTCCAATTGTCTGCATCTGCACAAGATTGACCAGCTAAATCTTCTTTAGCACCATAATCTCCTGGGTCATTTGGGCTATTCAAATAAATATAATTTCCGCTTTGACCTGCATTTACCAAGGTTGATCCTACATAGATTCCATCACCATCATCATCAAAAAGAGGAACAGCAGTTGCACTTCCTAAAAAACCTCCACCAGCATACATTCCATTAGGGCCAACAGTAACTCCATTTTCATCTGGTTCAATATTAGCAGTGTTTACAGAGAATGTAACCATAAAGGATGACACATCACAGGTCCCATTGGTTAAACAAGTCTCCCAGCAATGTAATAAAGTTGTATTTCCTGAGATTGGTTCTAAATATCTGTCATTAAAACTATCAGGGTTTGCACATGGTTGCCCAGCAATGTTTTCCTTTGTATCCCAATCTGAATCCCCGTTTGGACTGTTAAAGAAAATATAACTTCCCTCAGTTCCTTCAACTAATGAAATTGTTGTTGACCAAGTGCCTGAACCATTATCGCTTAACGGGAATGCATTTGAGCCGCCTAGGACTCCACCACCCACAAACATGCCGTTAGGACCTACTTCAATTTCACTTGCATTAACAGAAAATGTAACATCATAATATTCTGAGCCACATAGTCCTGATTCATTTCCAAAACAAGTTGCAAAACAGTGAACTAATGTCAAATCTTCATTCACTGGTTCTAATATTCTGTTCCAATAGTTAGTAGGATCACCACAAGATTTTCCTTCTAAATTTTCCTTAGTTCCCCAGTCTGAGGAGGATGTTGGGCTGTTAAAAAATGCGTAGTTACCAGAGGTGCCAGCTTCCATTGAAACAGTAACCTCCCATACTCCATCCATGTCATCATCCGACATAGCATAGGCGTCCGACCCACCAAGTACACCATCCCCAACATACATTCCATTGGCGCCAACTTCTATATTTGAAGTATTTACCTTGAAAGTAACATTATAGTCCTGAGCTTGAGTTATAAAACCGAGAAGCATAAAAGATATTAGTAAAAT
>CABZIT010000016.1 GCA_902525795.1 uncultured Bacteroidota bacterium | reverse complement strand
CAATTGTTGTAATATCATTTTTACTTTTTTCTTTTATTTGTTCGATTATTTTATCTGCCGAATTAGGATTAGTAACCTTTATAAATTCACTTTTTAGTTCATAGTTGAAATTGTTTTTTAAGTTAATTTCAAGTAATTCTTTTTCATATAAATTTTTACCTCCTTCTTCATGATCATCTTTCCAGTATTGCGGATATTTTTCCTTTATACTTTTTGGCATTAGACCAGAAAAAAGAGAGTTTCTTGCATACTGTGTTGATGATGGTAAGATACTGAAATATTGATATTCTTTAACCTTTTTGGAAAACTCTAAAATTGTTGGCTCAATACATAACCATTGATCATATCTAAGATTATCAATTACGATAAAAACTACAGATTGGTCTTCTATTTCTGGGAATAAATGACGTTTACAAATATTATGAGAAAAAGTTGGTCCATTACTGTCATTAATTGCACTTTCGTAATTTTTTTCTACAAATTTTGAAAATAAATTATTTGCTTCTTTCTTCTGATTAATAAGTATATCGATCATTGTTTTATCATCAGTTTTAGAAAGTTTCAATTCCCAAAAAATTATTTCATGGTAAAGCATTAACCAACCATTCCAGGATGAAATATTCATCATGTCAATAGAAAGACTTCTAAACTTCTGTTGATACTGAGAAATATTAGCCTCATTTATTAATTCTTTCGTTTTTAAATTCTTTTTCAAGCTTAATAAAATTTGATTTGGATTAACAGGCTTTATTAAATAGTCAGAAATTTGCTTGCCAATTGCTTGTTCCATTATATCTTCTGCCTCATTTTTAGTAATCATAATTACCTTCAAATTAGGTCTAAGAATTTTTATTTGCTCAAGAGTTTCAATGCCACTAATTCCTGGCATATTTTCATCAAGCAAAATAATATCATAAAGATTATTTTTGATAAGTTCTATAGACTCACTACCGTTGTTGCAACTAGTTACCTTAAATCCTTTATCCTTCAAAAAAATAATATGTGCCTTTAATAAATCTATTTGATCATCAACCCATAAAATTGATTTTTTTTCCATAAAAATAATGATATGATTTAAAGTTAAATTATAATATTTAAAATCATATAGTTTATTGAAGAAATTAACATAGCTTTAAATGTTGTATTTATATAAATTTCATAATTTTGCTCTTTATGAAACTAACCCTCGCAAATTTAGCACTTAAACTCAATGGAGATATTGTAGGGGACAATGAAATCAAGTTAAATAATATTGCCATAATTGAATATGCCAAAAAAGGGGATATTACTTTTCTTTCCAATAAAAAATATCTGCCATGGCTAAAAAAGACCAAAGCATCATTAATTATTGTGAATAAAGACTTTGACACAAAAATGTATAAAACATTGAATTTTCTTTGTGTTGAAGACTCATATTTAGCATTCAACCAGCTCCTGCAACTATTAAATGAAGTTAAAAAAACTCATCCTGAAATAAGTAAATATTCTCGCGTACAGAATTCATCTTCTATTGGCAAGGATGTTCATATTGGAAATTTTTCAGTCGTTGGAAACAATTGTAATATTTCTGATTCCGTGGTGATCAATGATAATGTTACAATTGGAAATAATATTTCTATTGGTTCAAATACAATACTAAATGCTGGTGTAAGAGTTTATGATGATACTAAAATTGGAGATAATTGTATCATTCATTCCAACTCAGTTATAGGCTCTGATGGATTTGGTTTTGTACCAAATAATAATGGAGAATATACAAAAACTCCACAAATTGGAAATGTAATAATTGGTAATAATGTAGAAATTGGATCGTGTACTACAATTGATCGAGCAACAATTGGCTCTACAATAATTGATGAAGGAGTAAAAATTGATAATTTAGTTCAAATTGCTCATAATGTTGAAATTGGAAAAAATACAGTTATAGCTGCTCAATCAGGAGTAGCTGGATCAACAAAAATTGGAAAAAATTGTCAAATTGGCGGTCAAGTTGGATTTGCAGGTCATTTAGATATTGGAAATAATGTCAAAATTAATGGTGGATCAGGTATATTCAGTAATCTCAAAGACAATTCGGTAGTCAGAGGAAACCCTGCATTTGATGCAAGTTTGTTCAATAGATCATATGTTTATTTTAAAAATTTAGTAAATCTGTTCAAAGATGTAGAGAATTTAAAGAAGAATTAATATGATTGTAACAACTGATATTAAACAAACTACCATTTCAAAAAAAATATCTCTTAATGGGGTAGGTTTACATACTGGAAAAGATGTAACTCTTACTTTTGTTCCTTCTAATGCAGATATTGGTTATGTTTTTAAACGTGTTGATTTAGAAAACTCACCTACAATTCAAGCTGATATTAAGTATGTTTCTAGTACTGATAGAGGAACTTGTCTAAATAAAAATGGATTGATCATTCAAACTTGTGAGCATGTACTTGCTGCTCTTGTAGGATCAGAAATTGATAATGTAATAATTGAATTGAATGAATCAGAACCTCCAATAATGGATGGCTCTGCTAAATTTTTTGTTGATGCACTGAAAAAAGCAGGAGTAAAGCAATTAGATAAAAAAAGAAGGGAATTCATTGTAAAAAGAGTGATTTCTTTTAAGGATGAGGATACTGGTAGTGAGATAATGGTCTTGCCTGCAAAAAATTATAAAGTAACTACAATGGTAGATTTTGGTACGAAAATACTTGGTACGCAAAATGCCACAATAGATTCAATTTCAGAATTTATACCCCAAATTTCAAATTGTAGAACCTTTAGCTTCTTACATGAAATAGAAATGCTATTAAGCAAAGGTTTAATCAAAGGCGGTGATTTGAATAATGCTATTGTTTATGTTGATAAACCCTTATCAAATGAAACAATGGAAAAACTAAAAAAAGCATTCAACAAGGATAAAATTTCGGTTAAATCTAATGGAATTTTAGATAATTTAACACTTCATTATCCGAATGAGGCGGCAAGACATAAACTACTTGATGTTATTGGTGATTTAGCTTTAATTGGTACTAGGATTAGAGGTAAGGTAATCGCAAATAAACCTGGTCATTACATTAATACTAAATTTTCAAAAAAAATGAAGGAAATAATAAAAGATTCAATAAAAAATGATATTCCACAAATTAACTTTTCCTCAAAAGCTATCATGGATACTAGTAAAATAATGGAAATTTTACCGCATAGACCACCATTTTTATTTATTGATAAAATATATGAACTAACCAATGATCAGGTTGTTGGAGTTAAAAATGTAACAATTGATGAAGATTTTTTTAAGGGCCATTTTCCTGATTATCCTGTGATGCCGGGTGTAATAATTATTGAAGCAATGGCTCAGATGGGTGGAATTCTCGTGATGTCCAAACTAGATGCTCCCCAAAATTATTTAACTTTTTTTGCAAAAATTGATAAAGTTAGATTTAGAAACAAAGTATTACCAGGCGATACTATAATTTTTAAATGCTCTCTGTTAGGTCCTTTTAGAAGGGGAATCTGTCATATGCAGGGATTAGCATATGCAAATGGAAAATTATGTGCTGAAGCTGAATTAACGGCTCAAATTTCAAAAGTAAAATAGAATGAAACAACCACTCTCTTATATTCACCCAAATGCCAAAATTGCAAAAAATGTTGTAATTGATCCATTCACATCTATTGATGGAGATGTAGTGATTGGTGAGGGATCGATAATTGGTTCAAATGTATCTATAATGGATGGTGCAAGAATTGGAAAAAATTGCACAATATATCCTGGTGCCGTCATCTCTGCTAATCCACAAGATCTAAAATATAATAATGAGAAAACTTTTGTTGAAATAGGAGACAACGTGACTATTCGTGAATGTGTTACCATAAATAAAGGAACCAATGACAGATTAAAAACAGTAATTGGTTCGAATTGTTTAATTATGGCTTATTCTCACATTGCCCATGATTGTTTTATTGGAGACAATTGTATTTTTTCTAATAACACAACCTTAGCAGGTCATGTAACAGTTGGCCATTATGTAATAATTTCAGGATTAACTGCTATTCACCAATTTTGTTCTATTGGAAATCATGCATTTGTAACTGGTGGATCTTTGGTTAGAAAAGATGTTCCCCCATATGTAAAAGCTGCCAGAGAACCATTATCATATGTTGGAATTAACTCTGTTGGATTGAGGAGGAGAGGGTATGGTTCAGAAAAAATTAAAGAAATCCAAAATATTTATAGACTTCTGTATCAAAGAAATTATAATAATTCACAAGCATGTGAAATCATTGAGGCTGAAATGGAGGTTTCAGATGAAAGAGATGAAATTTTAATGTTTATAAGAAATTCTCAGAGGGGTATTATGAAAGGATATACAAAATCAAATTAATATGGGTACAACAGCAGATATTAGAAATGGATTGTGCATAAAATTTAACCATGATATATACAAGATCATTGAGTTTCTACATGTAAAGCCTGGAAAAGGTCCAGCGTTTGTAAGAACCAAATTAAAAAGTGTTACAAACGGCAAAGTTGTTGATAATACATTCTCTGCTGGGCATAAAATTGATGTAGTAAGAGTAGAAACTAATAAGTATCAATTTTTATATAAGGATACCGTTTTATATCATTTTATGAATACAGAAGATTACAATCAGATTTCTATTGATGAAAAATTGCTTGAGAATCCGCAATTGATGAAGGAGGGTGAAATTGTAACTGTCATTACAAATTCTGAAACATCCTTACCTCTTTCGGTGGAGATGCCACCTAATGTTATTCTTGAAGTTACATCAACTGAGCCTGGATTAAAAGGAAATACAGCAACAAATGCTACCAAGCCAGCAACATTAGAAACTGGTGCTATTGTTAATGTTCCATTATTTATTAACGAAGGAGATAGAATAAAAATAGATTCAATTAAAGGAACTTATAAAGAAAGATATAAAGAATAATGAGCGTACTAGTTAACAAAAGTTCAAAAATAATCGTTCAGGGATTTACGGGAAAAGAAGGGACCTTTCATTCATCGCAAATGATAGATTATGGAACTAATATTGTTGGCGGAGTTACTCCGAATAAAGGTGGAATTACTCACTTAAATTTGCCGGTATTCAGTTCTGTTATCCAAGCAGTTGAAAGTACAAATGCTGACACGAGTATTATTTTTGTGCCTCCTGCTTTCGCCGCTAATGCTATTATTGAAGCTGCTGACGCTGGAATTAAAGTAATAATTACAATAACAGAAGGAATACCTGTTAAGGATATGATTAGCGTGTATGACCATATTAAAGACCTTGATGTTATTTTAGTTGGACCTAATTGTCCCGGAGTAATAACTCCAAATGAAGCAAAAGTTGGAATTATGCCTGGAAATATTTTTAAAAAAGGTAGAGTTGGTATCGTTTCTAAATCTGGCACATTGACATATGAAGCAGCTGATCAAGTTGTCAAGCTAGGACTTGGTATTTCAACTGCACTTGGAATTGGTGGTGATCCCATTATCGGAACTACAGTGAAGGATGCCCTCAAATTATTTATTGACGATAATGAAACAGATATTATTGTTTTGATTGGAGAAATAGGAGGTCAACTAGAAAATGATGCTGCGAAATGGTATTCAATATCAAAATCAAATAAACCTGTAATTGGTTTTATTGCAGGAGAAACAGCCCCAGCTGGCAGAACTATGGGACATGCAGGCGCAATCATTGGAGGGAAAGATGATACTGCGAAAGCAAAAAAAGGTATATTAAGCCAATGTGGAATCAATGTTGTTGATTCACCTGCAGAAATTGGTAAAAAGGTTTTAGAAATTCATAATAAAAATTCATAATATGAAATTATTAAAAGGTAAAACAGCTATAGTTACTGGAGCTACAAGAGGTATTGGTAAAGGAATTGCAATTGAATTTGCTAATCAAGGTGCTAATGTATTATTTACTTATTCAAGTTCTGAAAAATTAGCAAAAGAACTAGAGGATAAATTCAAGAATTCAGACCTTGTTGTGAAAGGATATAAATCTGATGCTTCTTCATATGATGAATCTGTAATTTTGATCAAAAAAATTTTAAGAGAATTCTCTGAAATTAATATTCTTGTAAACAATGCCGGAATAACGAGAGATAATTTGTTAATGAGAATGACTGAAGATGATTTTGACAAAGTTATTGAAGTGAATTTAAAATCAGTTTTTAATATGACAAAAGCTGTTCAAAGAACAATGCTTAAACAAAGGTCTGGTTCAATAATTAATATGAGCTCTGTAGTTGGTGTGAAGGGAAATGCAGGTCAGTCAAATTACGCCGCATCTAAAGCGGGAATAATTGGCTTTTCAAAATCTATTGCATTAGAGTTAGGATCTAGAAATATAAGATGTAATGTTATTGCTCCAGGATTTATTGAAACCGAAATGACTGAAGTATTAGATGAAAAAGTTGTTGAAGAATGGAGAAATTCAATACCTTTGAAAAGAGGAGGAAATCCTAAAGATATCGCTGGTACATGTGTTTGGTTGGCAAGTGATTTGTCATCATATGTTACTGGTCAGACAATCCATGTGAATGGAGGTTTATTAACTTAATAATTTAAAACAAATAATATGAATAATTTACCCAAAATTGGTGTTCCATTATTAATTCTTTTAACTGTGGGCTTGCTTGTAATTTCTAGATCAATTGTAACTATTGGTCCTGGTGAGGCAGGAGTTTTATATAAATTCTTTGGTGGTGGAGTAGTAACAGATGAGCCGCCACTTGATGAAGGTTTCAACTTTGTTCTCCCCTGGAATACAGTGTATAAATATGAAGTTAGACAACAAGAGGTTTTTGAAAAGATGAATGTTTTATCTTCAAATGGATTAGATATTCAGTTAGAAGCTTCTGCTTGGTTTCAACCAAAGTTTGATGATTTAGGAAAACTACACAAAGAAAAAAGTCAAGCTTATAAACAACGTATCTTATTACCTGCAATTAGATCTGCCGCAAGAAGTGTTGTTGGAAGATATACTCCTGAGCAATTATATTCATCTAAAAGAGATGCAATACAGCTAGAGATTTATGAGGAAACAAAGAAAATTGTGGATGATCAATATATTCAGCTTAACGAAATATTGGTTAGAGATGTTACGTTACCTCCTTCAATTAAGCAAGCAATTGAAAGAAAGTTGAAACAAGAGCAAGAGTCTTTAGAGTACGAATTTAGATTAGTGACAGCTGCTAAAGAAGCTGAAAAACAAAGAATTGAGGCGAAAGGTAAGGCAGATGCGAATAGGATTCTTGCTGCTTCGCTAACCCCAAATGTCCTCAGAGACAAAGGAATTGAGGCCACAATAAAATTAGCAGAATCAAGTAATTCTAAAGTTGTAGTAATTGGAAGTGGGGATGACGGGCTACCTTTAATTTTAGGTAATAATTAAAAATTAAAAAAGCACCATTAAGGTGCTTTTTTTTTAGTTGATATTCATAAAATTATTAATTTTATTGGTACAATAATAATATAATGGAAATTACAGAAATTCTAGATTTTAAATTCTTAGGTAATACTTTTTTATCCTATTTATATTTTTTAGCGTCTATAACAATTGGTTTATTAATTGTAATTCCGTTAAGTTCTTATATATTAAAATTTTCATTTAAATTTTTCGACAAAGTAAATAACCAAAAAAATACGGACAAGTTTAACAGTCTTCTCAAAAAACCAATTAAATACTTTTTATTTCTGGTTGTTTTGTATGTCTCTTCAATGTTTTTAGATTTATCTGAACTAATCTCTAATAAAGGGAGTGGCTTAGGAATTATTGACATAATTTCAAAGGCATTCAATTTTCTTTTATTACTTATAGTTTTTTGGATAATTAATAGATCAATTGATTTTATTGGCTTTAAACTAAAAAATAGGGCATCAGAGACAGAAAGTAAAGTTGATGATCAACTAATACCGTTTGCTGTTGATATGGCTAAGGTTATCACAATTGTACTTGGAATTGTGATGATTTTAGGAAATGTATTTGATGTTAATATTGCTGCTTTAGTCACAGGTTTAGGAATTGGTGGAGTTGCTTTTGCTTTGGCTTCAAAAGAAAGCTTAGAAAATTTGTTAGGGTCATTCACAATATTTTTTGATAAACCATTTACTGTGGGTGATATTGTTACACTTGGCGGAGTCACTGGTGTTGTTGAGAAGGTTGGTTTTAGAAGTACAAGGATCAGAACCTTTGATAAAAGTATAGTTACCGTTCCTAATAAAAATATTATAAGTTCAGAGCTTGATAATCTAGGGGCTAGACCTGTTAGAAGAGTAAAGTTTAATATTGGTTTGACATATGACTCATCTGTAAATAATATAAAAGCTATTGTAAATGATATTCAGGATTTGATTGATAAACATCCAGATACAAATAATGATGGTAAAGTTAGATTTCTAAACTTTGGTCCCAGTTCACTTGATATAATGGTGTTATATTATGTGAATAGTCCTGACTGGGAGGTTTTAATAAATACTCAGGAAAAGATAAATTACTCAATTATTGATATAGTTTCAAAGCATAAGTGTGATTTTGCATTTCCATCTACATCAGTTTATATTGAAAAAAATAATAATTAATGTCATTATCTCCATACACTTCAGAACTTGGAGTTTCAAAGGCAAAGCACTTACTTAGAAGATCTTGTTTTCATTATAATAAAACATTATTATACCAAATTTCATCGCTGAACGTTGATCAAGCTTTGGATCTTTTATTTTCAGATGACACTATTACATATGCCCAGCCCTATGATCCTCTTCCAACCGACAGTCCACATGGTTATTGGTTAGAGTCAACAGAATATCCACCTGACATGCCAAATCAGGGAAGAAAACGAGGTTTATTAAGTCAATGGTGGTTTTACAACATGGTAAACAGAAATAATATCAAAGATAAATTATTATTTTTTTTACACACAACTTTTACAATTTCTAGTGGAGATATTGGTGCATCTCATTATCTGTATGACCATTTGAGATTACTTCAGCATTATTCTTCTGGAAATATAAAGGACTTAGCTAAAAAAATCACATTGGATAATGCAATGTTAAATTATCTTGACAATACACAGAACAATGCAAATAACCCCAATGAAAATTATGCAAGAGAATTTTTGGAGCTCTTCACAATTACCAAAGGTGAGCAAATAGGGGAGGGTGATTATTCCACTTACACCGAGGATGACGTTATTATGGCTGCGAAAGTTTTTTCTGGATTCAAAACAAAGCTTGACAGAACAATAATTGACCCTGATACTGGGATTCCTATGGGAAGAATTTCTGTCAACCAGCATGATCAAAGTACAAAGACTTTTAGTCATGCATTTGATAATTATCAGCTTGCAGGTGGTACGGATGAAAATACCATTATTTCAGAGTTACACGAATTTGTTGATATGATTTTTGACAAGGAAGCAACTGCCAGAGCCTATGTAAGTAAATTATATAGATTTTTTGTTAAAAGTGAATGGACAGCGGAAGATGAAGCTACTATTATAAATCCATTAGCCCAGCAGTTAATTGATAATAATTATGAAATTGTTCCTATTGTAAGAACACTACTTTCATCACAACATTTTTTTGATTTTGGGGATGATGATCCAAATGATGAAATTGTTGGGTCAATAATAAAATCTCCACTACAATTAGCTGCGTCAATGATAAGAAATTTTGAATTTATAATTCCTGAGCCCTCTGAAGATTTAGGTAACTACTACAAGTTTTCAATGTATTTTTTAAGAAACAACTATTTTCCAATGTCTGGAATGGAACTTTTTGCCCCTGAAACTGTAGCTGGTCACTCTGCAATATATCAATCTCCTGATTTTGATAGGCATTGGTTTTCATCTAGTACAATTTTGGCAAGATATAGATTAACGGAATCTTTGATTACTGGTAGAAATAAATTAGGTGCAAATGGTCAATTTGGGGCATCAATTGATTCAGTAAATTTTGTTCAAAATAATATTACTTCACCAGGAAATATACAGAACCTGATAAATGATATTTCTGAATTAATATACGCAAATCCAATTGATCAAGATAGAGTAAGCTATTTTGCTGATTTAATTTTAGATGGTTTTCCAGATTATTATTGGGCTGAGACATGGGATACTTTTATTAATAGTGATGATGATACCATTGTTAAAAATAAACTTGACATATTAATAGGTGCTATGCTAAATGCACCTGAAAATCAATTGATGTGAAAAGAAGAAATTTTATAAAATTAGCAACTTCAGCAACTGCAATTGGTTTATTTCCGTTTCAAATAACTAATTCATTGAATATTGCTAAGAAATTTGTAAACTGTGAAATAAGCAATAGGAAGTTGGTTTTAATATATCTCGGTGGTGGTAATGATGGCTTGAATACTATAATTCCGTTAAATCAGTATGATTTGTACAGTAATCTTAGACCAACAATTAAGATTCCAGATTCAGGGCTAAATTCATTCATTAATTTAGATCCTTCTTTAGGTGATTCACAGCAAATCGGATTGCACCCAAGTTTAACCGGTTTTAAAGACATTTATGATGCAGGAAATTTACGAATTCTTCAATCTGTAGGATATCCTTCACAAAACAAGAGTCATTTTGCATCAACTGATATTTATAATACTGGAAATGACGGAAATAGCTGGTTAAATGGGGGAGATTCTGGTTGGATTGGTAGGTTTATTGAATCCTATTTTTATGATTTAGTAAATCAATCATTTCCTATTGGTGTTGAAATTGGATCTAAAACTGGTTCACTGGGTTTTCATGGTGCTGAGGAACATGGATTATCTTTAAATATTGAGGGTCAAGATGCTTCAGGATTTTACTCAGTATTGAGTGGATTAGGAGGGGAGCCACCTGTTAATATACCAAATTCACATTATGGCACTGAACTTCAATATATAATTGAAAATGATCAGATATCAACCTTATATTCCCAGGCAATTTCTAATGCATTTAATAATGGTTCAAATTCTGTTAACTATGAGGACACAGATTTATCAAATCAATTAAAAACAGTCGCAAGATTGATTAGCGGAGGTCTTCAGTCAAAAATATATCTTGTTAAACTAAATGGTTTTGACACACATTTTGGTCAGGTTCAATCACAGAATGATATAACAGGGAATCACAATGATTTGCTTACTGAGTTAGATCAAGCTGTTTCAAAGTTTATGTTGGACATTTCATCACAAGGTTTTCAGGACGATATAGTTGGGTTAACATTTTCTGAATTTGGCAGAAAAGCAAAAGAAAATGGAAACCTTGGAACTGATCATGGTGAAATTGCTCCAATGTTTGTATTTGGAACTGCTATTAATGGTGGCGTTTCGGGGACAAATCCAGATTTATCTGAAGCAACTGAGTCTAATAACTGGCAATTGGAAACTTATCAATTCGACTATAGAGAAACTCTTGGAACTTTACTACAAGATTATCTTGGTGCGGATAATTATGCTATTGACTCCACATTTTTTAATCATTCTACAAATGAAAGTATTTGTGAAAATAAAATTAATGAACTTGTAATGACAGAATTTTCTGTTGCTGATAACTGTTTTTCTAACACATTAACAAATCAAAATTTTAAAGAAACCTTCTTTAAAGTAGCTCCCAATCCTTTTTCAAGGGAAATTCGTATTATTAACAACGATTACACAAGTAATATTAGTATAGAATTATACGATTTAAATTCCAAGCTTATTATGCAGAAATTTACAAATTCTAATAGTGTTATCAATTTGATTAATTTAATTAATGGTATATATATTTTAAAAATATTATTTGATAGTAGGAGTGAGTCCCATCGATTGATTAAATCTGAAAAGTAAAAATCTTATTTTACATAATATAAATTATATAACAAATATAAACAGTTATCTTTGTTGTTATAATTTATTTAATTGGGTGAATAGACTTCCATTTTCCTATCATATTTACAACATCCAGGAAGGTTGTCGTATGCTAACTGATCTGCAGTAGTATTCATTGTTTCATATCCAGAGTCGGTTATCGCTTTATTCAAGATTACTAAATTATAATTTTCAGAATTTTTAAAAGAAACATCCAAAATTTTTGACTGGATCCCCCATTCTGCATCTTCAACAAAATCTAAATCTTTTACAGCTTGCTCAATAGTAAATTTGCACATTCCACAGTTTCCTTTTACTCCAATGGAATAATCAGAACTTTCAATATTTGAAACCTCAAAACTTTTGGGTGCATTTTTGATGACTACATTTTCTTTACATCCAACTAACCACATGATACACGCACCAAAAATTAATCCTTTAATAAATGAAATCCACATCCCTTGATAGTTAGATAAACCAAAAAAATTTAAGCTTGATTTAACGTATTTTTTATGCCATTCTATAAAACTCATAATATAAATTTAATAAATAATTTTTTTTGTTTTTATCAAATCAAAATTATTTCTGATGTTAGTTCTCAATCTCTTCTTGTAGTCCTCTGTAAGCCATTCTAAAAAATTTGAAGTACTTTTACTGATACATTTAGAATATTTTTTAATAATAAAATCAATATCATCATTAAGTTCTTTTGCTAAAATAAGAGCATCAAATTCATCATCACTGTTTTCAACACACATCAATGAATGATGACTAATCGCTTTTTCCAATACAATCTTTGATGATTTTCCGCTTTTGATTGAATTAACATATATCATATCGACATCAAAGAAAAAATTATCGGTTTTAGAAAAAAGTTTTTTGATTTCGTCAGGCATTTCATATCTAAATCTTCCTTCAATTTCTTCATCAGATTTAATATTATCTAGATAATTTAGTGGATTTTGAAATATTCTATTCCAATCTATATCAGATCCCCATTCACCAAATCTATAAAAATTATTGCCCAAATCAATAACTTCAAAAGAATTCTTATTATTTAATAATCTTGAACCTCTTCCAATCATTTGATAATATAATGTAAGAGATTTCGTTGCTCTGTTAATCATTATACATTTCACAGATGGCTCGTCAAAACCTGTTGTCAGAATACTCACTGAAGTTAATATGGCATTTTCTGTGTTTTTGAACCAACTTAAAATTTCTAATCTTTGTTTTTTTGTAGTCGTATTGTCTAAATGTTTTATATTATAACCAGCTTTTTTGAAGGTATCATATACAATTAGTGATGTATTGATTCCGTTGTTAAAAATAAGTGTCTTTTTATTCAAACACCTCTCTTCATAAGCAATCATAAGTTTAGACAGCATATCATTATTTGTGTAAAGCTCCTCAGATGATTTTACTGTATAGTCTCCATTAGCACCAACTATCAAGGATGTTAAACCTACATTATAAGTGAATAAATTGGCTCTGGCTAAAAATTTATTTATGATTAGTTCTGAAATTGATTCACCAATGATTAGTTCATCATAATTATCTTTCATTGGTAAATTAATATTTGAACTTAAAGGAGTTGCTGTTACCCCAAGCATAAAGGATTTACTGAAAAATTTGAATAATTTCGTAAAAGAATTGTAATGCGCTTCATCAATTATTACAAGGCCTACATCTGAAATATCAAGTTTATCCTCTATCAGTCTGTTATTCAATGTCTCAACCATTGCAACATAGCAACTGTAATCATTTTGATCGTCTAATGATGCTTTACTATTAACAATTTTATTTAATACTCCAAAGCTTGTCAATACTTTTGATGTTTGGTTACATAGCTCAATTCTGTGAGTTAAAACAACTACTTTTTTCTTTTTTAATTTTAGGTACTGTCTTACAATTTCAGAAAAAATTATGGTCTTTCCACCACCTGTAGGCAGTTGATAAAGCAAATGATAATCATTAGGTCTGTTTTCAAATCGTTTGAATATTTTTTCAATCGCACCTTTTTGGTAATTATATAAATCTATTTCTGTTTTTAAGGACATTTAATTAAGTCAGATTTGCAAAAATAGAAAGAAATAAATGTTTTAGAACAATTTTGAATAAAATTTAAACCATAATTTAAATCTTTTAATTATAATTAATAATTCAAAAGTTCAATTATTTTAGTTTCAAACCTATCAAATGGTAAGTATTGCTTTTCAAGTCCTTCTTCAAAAGGGATTGGAGTATTTAAACTACCAACCCTAACTACTGGGGCGTCTAAATTTTCAAAGCAGTTTTCCATAATTATTGAGGATATTTCTGAAGCAATTCCACCAAAAAGACTATCTTCTTGCAAGACAATGGCTTTGCCTGTTTTATTAACAGAATTAACTATAATTTTCTCATCTATTGGGGATAATGTTAATAAATCTATCAAGTCAGCATCAATATCGTGCTTATCAATTATTTTTATAGCTTCATGAACACCAAGCCCATAAGTAATTACAGAAATTTTATTTCCTATTTTTCTTAATTTTCCCTTTCCTATTGGAATATTATAATAGCTTTCTGGAATTTCTTCCCTTACAGTTCTGTATAATGCTTTATGTTCAAAAAATAATACCGGATTAGGATTTTCAATTGATGAAATTAATAAACCTTTCGCATCTAAAGGAAATGATGGATAAACTACTATTAGTCCAGGTGTTTTTGTAAACCATGCCTCATTAGTTTGTGAGTGGAATGGTCCTGCCCCAACCCCTGCTCCACAAGGCATTCTTAGAACAACATCTGCTTTTTGTTTCCATCTGTAGAACGTTTTTGCAAGATAATTAACTACTGGATTAAATCCAGATGAGATGAAATCGGAAAATTGTAACTCTACAATACTTTTTCTACCACAAATAGAAAGTCCCATCGCAGTTTCAATAATTGATGATTCACATATTGGGGTATTTCTTATTCTTTCTTTTCCAAATTTTTTTAAAAACCCATCAGTTACCTTAAATACTCCCCCATATTCAGCTATATCTTGTCCCATGATTATCAAATCATTATATTTTTCCATCGATAATTCAAGAGCATTTGAAATTGAATCAACAAATCTCATTTCTTTTAATTTTTCTAAATTTCCAGACTTTGTGTTTTCAAAGGGGTGTAAAACATCATTAATCTCCTTTGTGAGCGAGGGAATAATTTTCGATTGTGCGTTTGCTTTTTTAATATCATTTTCAATAACTTGGGTAAATTTCTTTTTAATTTTTACAATTTCTTTTTTATTCAAAATATCAGAATCCAACAGGAAGGCTTCATAATTTATAATTGGATCTCTTTTTTCCCAATATTCAATCATTTCTTTGGGAACATATTTTGTTCCACTTGCTTCTTCATGCCCTCTAATTCTAAAAGTCATAAGCTCAATAAGAACAGGTTGTGGTTTTTTTTTAATTATTTTTTTTATCTCTTTAATCTTCGTAAAAACTTTAATAATATTATTACCGTCGATATTATATGATTTTATTCCATAACCAATTCCTTTATCAGAAATATTTTTACAATTATACTGTTCATTAACAGGTGTAGATAATCCATATCCATTATTTTCAACAATAAATATGATTGGTAAATTCCATACTGATGCTACATTTAACGCCTCATGAAAATCTCCTTCACTAGTTCCCCCCTCCCCAGAAAAAACAGCTGTTACTTTTTTATTATTTTTTAATAGGTTGTTTAATGCAATCCCATTTGCAACACCTAATTGAGGGCCAAGATGTGAAATCATGCCAACAATTTTGAATTTATTTGAGCCAAAATGAAATGATCTATCTCTACCATTGGTAAATCCATCTAACTTACCTTGCCATTGACAAAATAGTCTATATAGTGGTATCTTTCTACTTGTAAATACACCAAGATTTCGATGCATCGGTAAAATATATTCATCATCTTCCAGAGCCATGGTAACCCCAACTGAAATTGCCTCCTGCCCAATGCCTGAAAACCATTTAGATATTTTTCCTTGTCTGAGTAGAACCAACATCTTTTCCTCAACCATTCTTGGAAGAAGCATATTTGTGTAAAGCTCAATATATTTAGCTTTTTCTATCCCTGAGTTGAAGAATTTCATAATTAAAAACAAAGCAAAATATTAATTTATAATATAAATTAAATCTTTATGTATTAGATAAAATCCTTAAGTTATCAACATTTATTATATTTACTCAAAATAATTCCATTTAATGAAACAAATACCTTCAGTAAATTTACAAGATTTTCTAAGTGAGGATCAACAAAAAAAATCCAAATTTGTCAAATCAATTGGAAGTGCATTTCAAGATATTGGTTTTTGTGCTGTGAAGGGGCATTTTTTAGATGATGATTTAATTTCACGCTTATATGAGCAAATTAAATTATTTTTTGATCTTCCAATTGATGTCAAAACCAAGTATGAACACCCAGAATATTCAGGTCAAAGAGGTTATGTTTCATTTGGAAAAGAAAGTGCGAAGGGAAGTAAGCATGGTGATTTAAAAGAATACTGGCATTTTGGTCAATATTTGAAGAGTTCAGAAATAAGTAATTATAACTACTTTCCAAATATTAAAGTAGAGGAATTACCTGAATTTAACTTAGTTGGAAAAGAAGTTTACAGATCCTTAGAAAAAACTGCAAAATTTGTTTTAAGAGCACTTGCTATTTATTTGGAAATTGATGAAAACTATTTTGACCAGTATATTAAAAATGGAAATTCAATATTAAGACCAATACACTATCCCCCAATAACAGAAGACCCTAAAGAAGCTGTAAGGGCTGCTGCACACGGAGATATTAATCTAATTACTCTTTTGATGGGTGCTCATGGAAAAGGATTACAAGTTCTTGATTCACAAGGAAACTGGATTGATGCTGTTGCTGAAAAAAATGAATTAATGATTAATATTGGGGATATGTTATCGAGACATACTAATAATGTATTAAAATCGACAGTTCACAGGGTTGTAAATCCTGATATGGAGCTTCTAAAAAAATCTAGATATTCTATACCTTTTTTCATGCATCCAATTAGTGATATGAAATTAAATGTAATTGATTCATGTATTCGTGATGAATACCCAAAGGCTTATGAAGATATTACCGCAGGTGAATTTTTGGATGAAAGGTTAGTAGAATTAGGTCTTTTGAAAAAATAATGGATTTAAAAGATCAATTACAAAAACTATTTCCAGATTACCAACCTCTAGAAGATAAAAATCTTCAAACTTCTCGAATTCCAAATTTTTATAATCAAGCATCTCCATTATTGTGTAAATATGAAAAAAGAAACGGTAGGCCGACCCTGATTATTGAAGGGTTTGAAGGTGAAAATAAAAACAATTTAAAAAAAATTTCTAGTAAACTGAAACAAAGATTTTCAGTTGGAGGATCTGTTAAAAATCAGACTATTATTATACAAGGAAATATTAGGGATAAGGTCATGAATTATTTATCAGGAATTGGCTTTACAGTAAAGCGTGTTGGAGGTTAGAGATGAATTCATCAGAAATTATTACAAATATTGATGGTAGTATTTATCATTTATCACTAAAGCCAGAACAGGTTTCATGTGATATTATATTAGTTGGGGATCCGTTTCGAGTAGATGAGGTTTCAAAATTCATGAATGATATTGAATTTACAACTCAAAACAGAGAGTTTAGGTCAGTTACCGGATATTATAACAAAAAGAGAATTAGTGTAATTTCCACTGGAATTGGAGGAAGTAATATTGATATAGTTATTAATGAAATTGATGCACTAGTAAATTATGATTTTGAAAAAAATCAATTTAGAGAGAATCATAAACGAATAAACTTTATCAGAATCGGCACCTCTGGTTCGATTTCTAAAAACATTCCGATTAATTCATTTTTAATTTCAAAATATGCCATTGACTTAAATTCACAGCTTTCATTTTATGATCTTGATAACTACAAAAATGATAAAATATTCAAACTTCCATATGATTCAGAGAAATTTTACTATTGTATTGAATCCGCAGAAGTTTTATATAAAAAATTTAATTCAATATCAATATACAGCGGAATAACTGCAACTTGCAATGGTTTTTATTCATTTCAGGGTAGAAAGACAAGAATACCTTTGAAAACACTAATAAATTTTGATGATTTAGATAAATTAAGTTACAAAAACCACAATGTTACCAATTTGGAAATGGAAACAGCAATAATTTATGGGTTAGCAAATTTTTTAAATCATAATGCTATTTCATTAAATGCAATTTTAGCTAATAGGAAACATGATTCTTACTCCTCTGATCCATCATCTGTCATTGAGTCATTAGTAAAATATACACTAGAGAGAATCTAATATTGCTATTGCCTATTGCTATTGCCAGTTAATTGGACTCATCCCATTTTCAACTAGAAACTTATTTGTTTTAATAAAATGATTGTTTCCAAACCATAAACCCCTATTTGCACTTAGAGGAGAAGGATGACCAGACATTAAAATTAAATGTCTCCTATCGTCAATTAGTTTTGATTTACTTTTGGCATAGTTTCCCCACAAAAGAAATACCACATCATTTTTATTCAGGGAGATTATTTTTATTATTTCATCTGTAAATTTTTCCCATCCACGATTTTGGTGACTACCAGGTTCATTTTTTCTAACAGTTAATGTTGAATTTAATAATAGAACTCCCTGGTCTAACCATCTTTTAAGGTCTCCGTTTTTATTATGTTTAATATTAAAATTATTTTCTATTTCCCTGAAAATATTGTGAAGTGATGGTGGATTAATCATGTTTTCATCTACTGAAAATGCTAATCCATTTGCCTGATTAGGATTATGATATGGGTCCTGCCCTATTATAACAACTTTTACCTTATCTAAAGGACAACAATTTAAAGCTTGGAAGATTAAACCACCTCTGGGATAACATGTGTAATTTCTATATTCATCCTTTACAAATGAAACAAGGTTTTTGAAATTATTTGAATTTATATGTTGGTGTAGATGCTTCTTCCATGATTCATCTAACTTAAGATTCATTTTTTTGAAATTATTTTATCAACGAACATTGAAACGGTAGCATCACCAGTAATATTTACAACTGTTCTACACATATCTAATGGTCTATCAACCGCAAAAATTAATGCTAATCCAGCTTCAGGAATTCCAGCTTGTGCCAAGACGATAACTAAAACTATTATTCCTGCACTTGGTACGGCTGCAGCACCAATGGAAGCTAAGGTTGCAGTCAAAATAATCCCTAGTTGTGCTGACAGAGATAAATCAATTCCAAAAGTTTGTGCAATAAAGACAGCAGCAATGGCTTGATATACAGCTGTGCCGTCCATATTAATTGTAGCACCCACGGGTAAAACAAAACTAGAAACTTCTTTTTTTACATTTAAGCTATTATGAACTCTATCCATTGTTACTGGAAGAGTAGCAGCACTTGAACTAGTTGAAAAAGCAACTAATTGAGCAGGAAGGATTCCTTTTAAAAAAAAGGTTGGTTTTTGTTTTAAAACTAATTTTACAAAAACTACATAAAAAGTTAAGAGTGTAAAAAGCCCAACAATAAGTGTTAAACTATACATGAGCAAACTTCTCAATAGGTCCCATTTTGGTGCCTCAACTACTAAAGTTGCTAGGAGAGCAAAGACGCCGTAAGGAGCAAATTGCATTATTAGATCAATAATTTTTAGAATAACTTCATTTAAAGAGTCAAAAAAATCTTTTAAAGGCTTAGCTTTTTTCTCAGGGATCAAAATCATAGAAATTCCAAAAATTATCGAAAAAAAGATAATTTGAAGCATATTTTTATTATCTGTAGCTGCAGAAATAATATTAGACGGAACTATTTCAACAAGTGGTTGTAAAGGGCCTGAATTTTTAGTTTTAGAAGCAACTTTTAGTTTTTTATCAGCATCTTGTTCATATGCACTCAATAATTCTAATCTTGTTTCATTAGAAATTGAAGCACCAGGTTTTATTATATTAACAATTGATAATCCAATACTTACTGCAATTACAGTTGTAATAATATATGTACTTACAGTAATCCCTCCCATTTTAGAAAACTTTGATATATCCTTTAAGTCCGAGATACCTTTTATTAATGATGCTAAAATAAGGGGGATAGCAATAAGTTTAAGAGCATTGATAAAAATAGTCCCAAAAGGCTTAATCCAATCAGATATAATTTGTTTACCCTGTGACTCAAAATTAGACATTATAAAACCAAATAAAATACCCAAAAGCATTCCAATTATGATTTTCCAATGTAATGGTAAACTTCTCACTAATAAATTTTCTTTGTCTTATTTATCAAATAGTAATCCAAAATAACAATAGCTGCCATTGCTTCAACAATTGGAATTGCTCTGGGGACAACACAAGGGTCATGCCTCCCCTTTCCTTCAATAATCGATTTGTTTCCATTGGAATCAACTGTATTTTGGTTTTTCATAATTGTTGCAACAGGTTTAAAAGCAACATTAAAATATATATCCATACCATTGCTGATTCCACCTTGAATTCCACCCGAAAAGTTTGTTTTTGTGGTTAGGTCCTTCAATATAATATCATTGTGTTCCGATCCTTTCATTTTTGTTCCACGAAAACCACTTCCGTATTCGAACCCTTTAACAGCGTTTATTGTAAGCATAGCTCTACCCAATTCCGAGTGTAATTTATTAAAAACAGGTTCACCCAGACCAATTGGAACGTTTTTGATTATGCATTTTATAATTCCACCTAAAGTATCTCCGTTTTTTCTTGCTTTTTTAACCTCATGAATCATTTGGTCAGAAATTTTATTATCAGGGCATCTTACTATACTTTTTTCAATATCTGCAACCTTGTTAATTTCATAATTTTCATCGATTGAAATATTTCCAATTGATGAAGTATAAGCATATATAGAAATATCTTTCAAAATTTGTTTAGCAATTGCACCTGCTACAACTCTACAAGCGGTTTCACGAGCAGAACTTCTTCCTCCACCCCTGTAATCTCTAGTACCATATTTTTTCTCATAGACAAAATCAGCATGGCTTGGCCTGAATGAGTTTTTTAAATGGTCATAATCTTTTGATTTTTGATCATTGTTTTTAATGATAAAACCAATTGGGGTTCCTGTTGTAATTCCATTAAAAATTCCAGATAAAAATTCAACAGAATCATTTTCTTTTCTTTGAGTTACAATTTTAGATTGCCCAGGCTTTCTTCTGTTCATTTCATTGGAAATAAAATTAAAGTCTATTTTATGCCCTGAGGGACATCCATCAATTATACCGCCTATAGCTTTTCCATGAGATTCACCAAATGTGGTAAGTTTAAAAATATTTCCAAATGAATTATTCATACTTATCTTTCTGGTAAAAATATAGTTTAAAAATAAAATCTAAAAATTATTGTAAACAAATAAAATAATTAGAACTATTATTTAAATTAGTTAATACCAAATGGACAAAGATTATAAAACAATTTTAAAATTATTCAGGTCGGTTTGTGGTAATAAGTATGTGATTACCCAAAATTGGCGCAAGTATCCATATACCAATGGATGGAGATTTGGGAAAGGTGATGCATTAGCAGTGGTAAAGCCTGCCAATCTGATTGAAATATGGAACACATTAAAAATCTGTATTGAAAAAAAACTCATTGTAATTATGCAGGCTGCAAATACTGGTTTAACCGGAGGTTCAACTCCTGATAAAAAAAATTATGATAGACCATTAATAATAATTAACACAATAAGGATTAAAGATATACATATTCTAAAGGATGGACATCAGGTTGTCGCCTTGGGTGGTAGTTCATTATTTGATTTAGAAAATATTATTAAACCATATGAAAGAGAACCGCACTCAGTGATTGGTTCAACATCTATTGGAGCTACAGTGATTGGAGGAATTTGTAATAATTCTGGTGGTTCTTTAGTTCATAGAGGCCCTGCATTTACTGAACTTGCTCTATACGCACGAGTAAATGAAAAATATGAATTAGAATTAATTAATGAATTAGATATTAATTTGGGATCTAATCCAGAGGAAATATTAGAAAATTTACAAAATAAAAATTATACTGCTAAGGATATAATTTACTCTGAAAAATGTGCTTCTGATAAGGGATATTCAAAAATTGTTCGGGAGGTTCACTCAGAGATACCTGCGAGATATAATTCTGATAAACGACTTCTTTATGGTGCTTCAGGAAGTGCGGGGAAAATAGCTGTTTTCGCTGTCAGATTAGATACTTATCCATCCCCAAAAAAAAAGAAGGTATTTTACTTGGGGACCAATGATCCAAATGATTTTTGGGAAATTAGAAGAGAAATTTTACAAAAGTTTAAAAATTTACCAAGATTAGGAGATTATTTACATAGAGATTGTTATGTAACAGCGCAAAACTACAGCAAGGATACATTTATGTTAATTGAGAGACTTGGGACCAACTTTTTACCGTTTCTTTTTTCATTTAAAAGGATAATCGATTTGATATCATCAAAAATCCCATTTTTACCTAAAAATTTTTCTGATAGATTAATGCAATTTTTAGGGTCCTTATTACCCAATCACTTGCCAAAAAAAATGGATAATTTTCGAAATAATTTTGAGCATCACTGGATAATTGAAATGACTGATGAAGGAATTATAGAAGCTAGGGATTACTTTGTAAAATTTTTTAAAGACAAGAATGCAGATTTTTTTGAGTGTAACGAAAGAGAATCCAAAAAAGCGATGCTACATCGATACGTTTCTGCTGGCGCTTTTGGAAGATATTTCATAATGAATGAAAAGAAAGTTGGTAAAATGATTACTATCGATGTTGCTTTATCTAAAAATCAAAAAAATTGGTTTGAAAAACTTCCAGAAAAGTTAAATAAACTATTTATAAAGAAACTTTATTATGGCCATTTATTTTGTCATGTTTTTCATCATAATTACATACTAAAAAAAGGAGTTTGTCCAGATAAAACAATGAGTGAGATTTTAAAAATTTATGATAAAATTGGTGCTGAATACCCCGCTGAGCATAATGTTGGACATGAATACAGAGCAAAACCTCATCTTAAAGATTTCTATCGGGATCTAGATCCAACTAATTTTTTCAATCCAGGAATAGGTAAGACTAGTAAAAAAATAAACTGGAAATAAGTTTACTTTACAAGTTTTTTATACACATCTTCATATTTTGGAATTATCTTGTGTATGTCAAATTTTTTGGCATGTTTGTAGGCATTTTCTCTAAACAAATTATGTTTTTCTTTACTTTTTAATATTTCAATTGAGAACATAGCCATTTCAGAAATATTGCCTACATCACTTAACATTCCAGTGAAATTATGGATATTTACTTCAGGAATTCCTCCAATATTACTTGAAATAACAGGTACTTTTGCTGCCATGGCTTCTAAAGCAGATAGACCAAAACTTTCTATTTCAGAGGGGAGTAAAAATAAATCACTAAAAGATAAAATTTCATTTGTTTCATTACTTTTACCAAAAAAAATAACTTTTCCTTTAATTCCTAATTTTTTACATAATCTTTCAGCTTTACTTCTCTCTGGGCCATCCCCTATCATTAATAGTTTAGCTTTAAATTCTTTACTGATTGTATCAAATATTTTAATAACGTCTTGAATCCTCTTAACCTTTCTAAAATTACTTACATGAGTTATTATATAATTGTCATCATTTAATAAGTTGTTTTTACTTCCTTGGGGTTTATACTTATTTAAGTTTACAAAGTTTGGTATGACATTAATATTATTATTTATATCAAATAATTTGATTGTATCTTCTTTTAAACTTTTGGAAACAGCAGTAACATAATCTGATTTATTAATACTAAATTCGACTGCATTTTTGTAGGATGGATGACTGCCAACAAGTGTTATGTCAGTTCCATGTAGAGTGGTTACTATGGGTATATTAATTCCGATATCATCTAACATTTTTTTCGCCATATATGCAGCATATGCATGTGGTATGGCATAATGTACATGAAGTAGATCAATTTTATATTTTTTTACCATTTCTACAAGTTTTGATGATAGAGCAAGTTCATAAGGTGGGTAATGAAAAAGTGGATATTTAGGAACTTTTACTTCGTGAAAATGTACTTTATGATTTAGTAATTCAAGTTTAACAGGCTGATGATATGTAATAAAATGTATATTGTAACCTCTTTTTGAAAGTTCTATTCCTAATTCTGTTGCCAATACTCCACTCCCACCAAATGTTGGGTAACATACTATTCCAATTGTCATATTTTTTTACTCTATAGATTGGTAAATAACCCTTTGTATCTCACTTCTGATATTTTCCTTTACTAATTTTGATTTATTTGCAGCTTTTCCATCTGGATATGACCTGTTTGACAAAAATACATAAACTATATCAGTTTCAGGATCTGCCCAAGTGTAAGTTCCTGTCCATCCCGAATGACCAAAACTTTTTTTAGATAAACATCCACAAGTTGGACCGTCCCCTTCAATTTGAGGCTTATCAAAACCCAACCCTCTTCTGTTTTCGAATTCACAATAATGACAAGTATTAAACAAATCAACAATTTCTTTATTTAAAAATTTTAAATCACCATATTCTCCTCCCTGAAGAAATAATTGCATCATTTTTGCGACTTCTATTGCTGAACCAAATAATCCTGCATGTCCAGCAATACCTCCCAACATTGATGCAGCCATATCGTGTACATATCCATGGATTTCTTTGTGTCTAAAATAATTGTCAATTTCAGAGGGTGTTATATATTTTGTTGAAATGACATTTGAAGGGTTATATGTTAGGTTTACACCAATTTCATTAAATAAATTTCTTTTTACAATTTGATCAAGATTTTTTTGATACTCATTTTCAATATACTCTTGTAGCATTAAAAAAGCAAGATCACTGTATTGGGCTTTTTCGTTAGAAATTGGGCTAATTTTTATCTTTTCAAAGATGCTGTCTCTGTAAGATTCTTTTAAGTATAAATTTGGAGCAACCTTTAGATTAAATACATCTTTTAGCTTAAAGTTATATAAGTCCTTACTTGGTTTGAGGTCATTGTTCAAAGTTTCACGGTAAAAGGGAATCCATGGGACTAACCCAGCGTATCCAGAAAGTAGTTCTTTGATTGTTATATTAGATTTATTGGAATTTGCATATCTAGGAATTAAGGAACCAATTTTATCATTAATTTTTATTTTTTTTTCTTGAACTAACTTCATCAAAAGTGGTGTAGTTACAAGAATT
>CABZIT010000015.1 GCA_902525795.1 uncultured Bacteroidota bacterium | reverse complement strand
TCTGGTAGTTCAACAATTAACTTTGTACTAAACGAAAATACAGCTCTTGATGAGGTAGTAGTTTCTGCTTCTAGAACACCTCAAAGAGTATTTGAATCTCCAGTCACAATTGAGAGATTTGATACAAATGACATTAAGAGTACAGCCTCTGCTGACTTTTATGATGGACTAGAAAACTTAAAAGGTGTTGATATTAACACAAATAGTTTTACATTTAAGGCAATAAATTCAAGAGGTTTTGGAACATTTGCTAACACAAGATTTGTGCAATTAGTTGATGGTATGGATAACTCTGCACCTGTTTTAAATTTCCCGTTAGGTAACCTTTTAGGTATGACGGAAGTAGACGTTCTAAATGTAGAGTTAATTCCTGGAACGAACTCAGCACTATATGGTGCTAATGCAATGAATGGAATTTTATTAATGAACAGTAAAAGTCCTTTTGATCATCAAGGAATTAGCGGTCAATTAAAGAGAGGTGTTACTTCTCAAGATGCCGCTGGTGATAATGAATTCAAAGATCTTCAGTTAAGATGGGGCCACAAGTTCAGCGATAAATTAGCGGCAAAAGTTAACTTTGCTTACCTAGAAGGAACTGATTGGATCGCAAATAATTATGATGACAGATTTAGACGAGACATAACAAGAGATCATTACGGATACGATGGTATAAATATTTATGGAGATGAAGTTGCTACTAATCTTAAAAATGCTGCACAAGCAGCCTTTGCTGCTGGAGCACTTCCTGCTGATGTTAGTAACTTAACTCCAAGTGTAACTGTTTCAAGAACAGGCTACAGGGAAATTGATTTAACTGACTATGAAGCTGAAAGTAAAAAAGCTGATTGGGGGCTATACTATAGACCATTTGGTGATGACTTAGAGTTCTCTTACGTTGGAAAATGGGGAACTGGTCAAACAGTTTATCAAGGAACTAATAGATATGCAATTGAAAACTTTCTTATGACACAGCATAAATTAGAAGCTAAAAATAACAACTTTTTATTTAGAGCGTATGTTGTAGAGGATGATGCAGGTGATACTTATGATATGGCCTTTGCATCTTGGAACATCAATAGAGCATGGAAAGATGATAATACTTGGTTCGGAACTTATGCTGGTAATTATGGGATAGCAACTTTAAATGGTGCATCGGATGAAGCTGCACATGCATTTGCAAGGGCTGCTGCTGACGAAGGAAGATTTTTACCTGGTTCTGCTGAATTCGAAGAGGCTAAAGCATCAGTTTTAGCGAATCCAGATTTTGCAACCGGTTCAAAGTTTCAAGATAATTCTAAATTCTATCACAGTGACTTTAACTACAATTTCAGTCACATGTGGGACTGGGCTGATGTTCAAGTGGGTGGTTCCTACAGACAATATGAGCTTAACTCTAGTGGATCTATATTTACAGACTTAGATGGACCAATTACTTATTCTGAATTTGGTGCTTACTCACAATTTGTTAAAGACTTTTTAGATGAAAGATTAAAAGTTACTGCTTCAGCCAGATTTGATAAATCTGAGTTTTTTGATGGTAGAGTTACACCAAGAGTTTCTATAGCGTATACTGCTGGTGAAAATAGAAACCATAATATAAGAGCATCTTACCAAACAGGATTTAGAAACCCAAGTACGCAAGGACTATTTATTGGTCTTGACCTTGGAGTTGCTAAGCTCGTCGGAGGTGCTCCAACAAACCCAGCAAGATTTAGTGCTGACTATGACATTTCTGTAAATGGACAAGCAATGGGGATGCCTGCAGCTGTTACTCTAACGGGTGATGATGCATACACCAATTCTTACTCTGTATCATCGGTAACGGCAGCTGCTGCTGGTACTGGTCCACTTGAATCTTCAGGTGCTGAATATGTAACACCTGAAGAAATGGTTCAATTTGAACTTGGATATAGAGGTAAATTCTTATTTGATGATCACTCTGTAAGCAGCTTAGTTATTGATGCTAACGTTTACAGAAATGATTTTAAAAACTTTATTAATACCCTTACTGTAGTGACTCCATTATACGGACAAGTTGCTGATGGCTCTGCTGCTGCTGCAATCCTGAATAATGATTTTGATGCATGGAGTGTATACACCAATGCGGATGCTGAAGTTGCGTCCTGGGGTGCTACGATTGGTATGGAAGCGCAAGTTGGTAGCTTTGATTTAGCTGCTAATTACGCAAAACAAGTTTTAGAATTTGACAGAGATGCATATCCTGACTTTGATACTAACTGGAATAGTCCTGAGCACAGGGTTAAAATTCAGTTTGGAAATAGAAATATTCTTAAAAATGTTGGATTTAATGTTGCGTGGAGATACTCAAGTGAGTTATACTGGGAAGCAACATTTGCGGAAGGTATGGTACCTGAGCTAAGAACAGTGGACGCACAAATTAACTTAACCATTCCTAAGTGGAAGTCCGTTCTAAAAGCTGGTGCTACAAACATTGGTGGTGATGACTACTTCACGGCTATTGGTACTGGTTACATAGGACAACAGGTTTATATTTCTTGGACAGCAAATAACTTTTAATAATTTAAACACAAATAATTATGAAATTTAAATATATATTTTTCTCCGTTTTATTATTCTCATTAACGAATTGTGAAACGGATGTTGATGACCCAACAGCCGTGGTGCCACCTGCACCATACGTTGGAGATTCTGGGGCTGCTGATTTTAGCGCATATGTTTCTCTTGGCGCGTCTAATGCATCGGGATTTATGGATAACTCCTTATTTGTAGCAGGACAGCTAAATTCTTTTCCAAACATTCTAGCAGGTGCTATGTCACAAGCTGGAGGTGGTGAGTTTACACAACCATACGTTAATGACAATGTTGGGGGTATGCTTGTTGGAGGAATAGAATTTGCAGGAGAAAGATTTTTCTTCAATACACAAAGTTTTACTCCGCAAGGCGCGAGTGGAGCAATTACAACTGATGCATTAGACTTTCAACCAGGTCCATATTCAAATATGAGCTTCCCATTTGTAAGAGCAATTGGAATGGTAGCGCCTGGATTTGGTGATCCAAGTGGATTAGGAGCAGGAACTGCGAATCCTTGGTTTGTAAGAGCAGCATCAAGCCCTAGTGCAACAATTTTAGGGGACGTATTAGCCCAAACACCATCTTTTGTAACATTAGTTCCTGGGGATGATTTTAATGGTTGGGCATTATTCGGAGGACCTACCGATGAGGTTGCCTTAGGAGGCGCAACTGGAATGGTTGCTGGAGTGCAGGCTGTTATTGGAACGTTGGCTGCAAATGTACCAGCGGGAGTTATCACAACCCTTCCTGATCCATCAATTACAGCTACATTTACTACTGTTCCTTGGAATGCAATTCCACTGGATGCAGCAACAGCTGCGCAGCTGAATGCTGTTTTTAATAATACAGATCCAAGCTTAGGTGCGCCAGGATATAATGTCGTCATACAACTTGCTTTAGTACCTTGTTTGAATGGTCTTGAAGTAGCTAATGGTAACTTTGTACCTGCCCCTTGTGATGACGCAGCGAGTGTTCCTGTTCCTAATCCTTTCTATGGAGCTTTATCTCCGGAAGAAGTAGCCGCAAGAACAATTGTATATGTTGAAGGTAATAATCCACTACTTATTGTTGATGAAAATCTTACTGCTCTTTCTACCCCTTTGGGTGATTTACCACAGATAAGACAAACAACTGAGAATGATAAAGTTAGTTTCTCTGCTAGTCCTTTATTAGGCTCTGTAATGAATAATAACCCTAATCTAATTTGGGGAGTTTCTGTTCCAGCTCCTGATTGGGCTATTTTGACAGATGTAGAAATAGCAACATTACAATCACAACTTGCAGCAGCAAATGATTTAATCTCCTCCTCAGTTCCTGATGGATGGGCATTATTTGATTTGGCAGGACTGTATGAAGAGGTAGTTACTACTGGTGTAACAATGGATACATTTACAATGACAAGTGATTATGCACTTGGTGGATTCTTTGGTCTTGATGGATACTATCCTACGGCAAGAGGGAATGCATTAATTGCTAAAAGAATGATGGCAGCTATTGACGCAGTTTGGGGATCTAACCTCTCCGAGTCAGGATTAAACATTGGGGATTTCCCAACAAATTTCCCTGACGGAATATAGTTTTAAAACAAACAAACTAGAAACTAAAAGCCTGGATTTTTCCAGGCTTTTTTTGTTTATAACACGTAATTATTTGTTTGAAAATCTATTGAATTTTTTTTATAAAAAAATTATATTTGCCACTTAATAATTCTTATAAATATTAATCTCACCAATAAATGAAATCAGGAAAAATAGCACAAATAGTAGGGCCTGTAATTGATGTTGAATTTGAATCAGATTCTGGGCTGCCAAAAATTTATGACTCATTAGAAATTGATAAAGCAGATGGAAGTAAACTTGTTTTGGAAGTTCAGGCACATATTGGAGAAAATATGGTACGAACAATTGCAATGGATTCCTCTGATGGATTAAGTAGAGGGGCTAAAGTTATTGCTACCGATAATCCAATAAAAATGCCTATTGGAAAAGAAATTAATGGAAGATTATTTAATGTAATTGGAGATTCCATTGACGGAATTGGTGATCTTCCAAAAAGTGGTGACGATGGAATTCCCATTCATAGAGAGTCACCAAAATTTGAAGAATTATCTACCTCTACTGAAGTTTTATTCACAGGGATTAAAGTAATTGATTTAATTGAGCCCTATGCCAAGGGAGGAAAAATCGGATTATTTGGAGGCGCTGGTGTTGGTAAAACTGTTTTAATTCAAGAGCTAATTAATAATATTGCAAAGGGACATGGTGGTCTTTCTGTTTTTGCCGGAGTTGGTGAAAGAACAAGAGAGGGTAACGATTTGCTTAGAGAAATGCTAGAATCTGGCATTATAAACTATGGTAAAGATTTTATGGAATCTATGGAAAAAGGGGGTTGGGATTTAAGTAAAGTTGATAAAGAAGCATTAAAAGAATCGAAAGCTACTTTTGTGTTTGGTCAAATGAATGAGCCCCCAGGGGCTAGAGCCAGAGTAGCGCTTTCAGGCTTAACAGTCGCAGAATATTTTAGAGATGGTGCTGGTGAAGGAAAAGGTAAAGATGTATTATTCTTTGTTGACAATATTTTCAGGTTTACTCAGGCTGGATCGGAAGTGTCTGCACTTCTAGGAAGGATGCCTTCTGCTGTTGGTTACCAACCTACACTTGCTACTGAAATGGGTGCCATGCAGGAAAGGATTACCTCTACCAAAAATGGATCTATTACTTCTGTACAAGCTGTTTATGTTCCTGCAGATGATTTGACAGACCCCGCGCCTGCAACAACATTTGCTCACCTTGATGCAACAACGGTTCTTTCTAGAAAAATTGCAGAATTAGGTATTTACCCTGCAGTTGATCCGCTAGATTCAACATCTAGAATATTAACAGCTGAAATACTTGGAGATGAGCACTACAACTGTGCGCAAAGAGTGAAAGAGTTGTTACAACGATATAAAGAACTACAAGATATTATAGCAATTCTTGGAATGGAAGAACTTTCTGAGGAAGACAAACAGGCTGTAGGAAGAGCTAGAAGGGTTCAAAGATTTTTATCTCAACCTTTCCATGTTGCTGAGCAATTTACAGGAATCCCTGGTGTCCTTGTTGACATTAAAGACACCATCAAAGGATTTAATATGATTATGGATGGGGAATTAGATCATTTACCAGAAGCTGCTTTCAACCTCAAAGGAACTATTGAAGAAGCAATTGAGGCAGGAGAAAAAATGTTAGCTGAAGTATAAATAATTTCCTATGGTTTTAGAAATTATATCTCCTGAAAAAATAATATTTACAGGTGAAGTCACGTCTGTAGCAGTACCTGGTGTTAATGGGGAGTTTGAAATGCTTAATAATCATGCTTCCATAGTATCCAATCTAAAAAAAGGAGCTATTAAGATATATGGAAATATTAAGCTAGATGATACCCAAAAAAATATTTTTAAAAAGGGTGAAAGAGGTTACCACCTTGAAATTAATTCTGGAACTGTTGAAGTAAAAAACAATAAAGTAACCGCTCTTGTTGAATGAAGTTATTTTCTATAACTTTTTAATTACATTAGTTACAATACCCCATATTATAAGTTCATTGTCTTCCTTCACTTCAATAGCTTTATAGTTTTTATTTTCTGGCTTTAGCCAAATTTTATTTTTTTTCACCTGTAGTCTTTTCACTGTAAATTCTCCATCGATAAAGCATACAGCAATTTTATTATTTGTGGGCTCAAGACTTCTATCAATAACAATTAAATCTCCATCCTCTAAGCCAGCATTTACCATTGACTCCCCAGAAACTCTAGCAAAAAAAGTTGCTTCTTTATTCTTAATTAATTCTTTATCTAAGCTGATTCTTTCTTGCTTAAAATCTCCTGCAGGGGAAGGGAAACCTGCGGATATACCTGCATTAATTAAAATTGCTTCTAATTTGCCATGACTTGGCGTAAAAAAGTTTAATGTATTCTTTTTTTTCACTTAATTGTAATTACATCACTAATTTTTGTTGTGTAGCAAGGGGACAAGAATTCTTGTTTCATCTTCCACTTTCTTCGTAAATCCTGATTTGCTAGTTTAATTTTATCTCCATGCTTCAGATTAATATAATCTATTGTTTTCATTAAAGGCTTATGCCTATAGTCTTGTTTTTCAAAAATACTAAGCTGATAATTGTCATCTGGCACTAAGCTAGAAACTATAACACCCGCTTTTTTATAATCTATCTTAGAACGATATATATCCTCAATTCCCTTTAAAGCATATTGATTTAAAATAAAAGAAGAATTCGTTGGATAAGGAAGTGTAATAACCTTTGAACAAGAATATTGCTTCAAATCTTTTCTAAAAAAGTTACTTCTAATAAATACAATAATTACATTGGCAAGAGAATTTTGTCTTCTCAACTTTTCAGCGCAAGAAAGCGAAAATGTTGACACCCTTTCTTTTAATTTATATAGATCGGAAATAGGTCTTTCAAAAGACCTTGTAGTGGCTATTGACTTTTTAACTTTTAATGTCTCTAGATTTAAATTTGAAGTACCTTTTAATTCCTGTTGGATTTTTAACTCAACTATTGATAGGTTATTTCTAACCCATGACTCAGGTAAATTCATAAAATCTAAGGCATTATTACATCCAATATTTTCAAGACGTCTTGAAAGCCTTCTTCCTATACCCCATATATCGCTTAAGCCAAAAAACTTTAAAGATTTTATCCTTTTATCATCTGTGTCTAAGATATGTACGTTTTTTGTTTGACTTGGGAACTTCCTTGCAATCTTGTTTGCAATCTTTGCCAGTGATTTTGTTGGAGCAATTCCTATAGAGGTAGGAATTCCTGTCCACTTTAAAATTACACTTCTCATTTTTAAAGCATAGAGAAATAAGTCATAATTTTCATATCCTTCAAACTTTAAAAAGGCTTCATCTATACTATAGATTTCCGTGTCAGGTATAAATTTTGAAATGATTGTCATTACGCGATTACTCATATCAGCATACAACGGATAATTTGAAGATAATACAGTAATATTATGCTGATTGATCAATGATTTATATTTAAAAACTGGGGCCCCCATTGGAATGCCTAATTTCTTAGCTTCATCACTTCTAGAAATAGCACAACCATCATTATTTGATAAAACAATAACAGGCTTGCCATTTAAACTTGGATTAAATACCCGCTCGCAAGAGACATAAAAATTATTGCAATCGATTAAAGCAAACATTATATAAATATAGTTTTTTATCAGCTTAAAAAAATATTATTTCAAGGACTTATTTAACAAAAAAATAGTTTGATAAATAGGTGCAAATAAGTACATTTAACACAATGAATTTATTAAAAGGAATAATGAAAAAAATATTGATTATAATTTTGATATTTAGCCTACCCGTGAATTCTAGCTTTGCACAGATTGAAAAGGAGATACAACTAGAAAAAGTAGAAATAATTTCAAGTCCAAGAATTGAAATACCCTATTTGGATAATTCTATCAATATCCTAACAATATCAAAAGAGGAAATAGAAAAAAGCACTGCAACAAATATTAGTGACTTACTACAGCAAGTAGCTGGATTAGATATCAGAAGAAGAGGTGCTGAAGGAATGCAAGCAGATCTTTATATAAGAGGTGGGTCATTTGATCAAACACTATTATTAATCGACGGAATAAAAGTTGAGGATCCGCAAACAGGGCATCATACAATGAATATGACTTTACCGCTAGAAGTGATAGAGAAAATTGAAATTATCAAAGGGTCTGCTGGAAGAATGTACGGACAAAATGCTTTTACTGGAGCTGTTAATATTATTACTAAAAAAAATATGGATAATAATATTTCCGTTGGACTGAGTAGAGGATCATTTAACCAAAATAGATTTGGAATAACAGTGGAAAATCAATCTGAAAAATCAGGCTTTATATTTAATTTCAAAAGAAAAGATTCTGACGGATATAGGTATAATACTGACTTCAAAAACAATCAAATTTTCATCAAAAGTAATTTTAAAATAAAAGATCAAAGAATATCTGCAATAGCAGCTTTTAATGAACGAAAATTTGGTGCAAATGGCTTTTATGCAAGCCCTTCTGCAATTGATCAATATGAAGAAACGCAAGCCAGCTTAATAGGAATTAGTACATTATATAAAAAGAATGATTTAATAATTAAACCTAAATTTTATTGGAAAAGAAATCAAGACGTATATATTTACTTAAGGCATGATCCCTCCGTATATAGAAATTTACATATTTCCAATAAGATAGGAATAGATATAAACGCAAACAAAAGAAATTCACTTGGATCAATTGGATTTGGATTTGACATTTCAAAAGTTTTTTTATCAAGCAATAATTTAGGGGAAAGAGATAGAACAATGATTAATTTATTTATGGAACAACAAATTCAGTTAGCTGATAAAAAAATTGATATAACACCAGGATTTGCCTTAAGTTACTTTTCGGATATTTCAGAAAAATTAAATTTTGAAAGTAATTTCTTTAAAAACTTTTTCTTTTACCCAGGTGTTGACTTTGGTTTTAATTTAAATAAATTTTTTAAAATCTATAGTAATATTGGACATACTTTTAGGGTTCCTACTTACACTGATTTATTTTATAGTAGTCCAACAACGATAGGGAACCAAGAACTGAAGCTAGAAAAAGCCATAACCAAAGAAATCGGGTTAAAGTATAGGAGAAAGAATTTAAATATTAATATATCTCTTTATGAAAGAGATGCATCAAATATTATTGATTATGTAAAGAACGAAGAATCTGACCCATGGCAGGCAAATAATATTAGAGAAATAATAACGAATGGTATTGAGTTGAATATGGGGTATAAATTCTATTTGGGTAATTTTAGGGAACAAATTATTAATATCGGCTTTAGTAATATTGATGACAACCTTTTGGAAACTGATTTTACTTTTTCTAGATATGCTTTAAATTCTTTGAAAAATCAAATTACTGCCACATATATATTTGAGATTAACGAAAAAATTTCATCTACTTTAACATATAAAAATGCTGAGAGAATAAACGAGAAAAAATACTCTATTATTGATTTTAGATCATCTTATAATTTTGACAAATTTACTTTATCAATGGTATTAAATAATATTTTAGATGCTGAATATTCAGAAACTAATCTCGTACCAATGCCTGGATTTAATTCATTAGCTGAGATTAAATATTCATTTTAATTAATTTCATTTAATTTTTCATAAATAAGGTTATTCTCCCACCCCCTGTATGTGAAATAATTTACAAATGATCTTTTCTTTTGCTCTTTTGAGCCTTTTAAAGTTTTGATTTTATTATTTGAAAATTCATTAAAATAATCATAGTAATCCTCCTTGGAAATTTTATTTATTTCCTCATCAATAATAAATTTTTTAATACCTCTTATCCTGAGCTCATAATTTAATTTAATTCTTCCCCATTTCTTTATTCTCAATTTTCCTTGTATGAATGATTTGGCAAATCGCACTTCATTCAAATAGTCATCCTCAATGAGATGATCAATTATTTTTGATTTAGTTTTGGCAATTACCTGTAAGCGAGTAAGTTTTTTTATTACCTCTTGAACACATCTATCTTGATACATGCAATATGATCGCATTTTTTCAAGAATTACCTTCTCATCTTTTGAGAGTTTAATATGCATAATTCAAGGAAAAAATAAAGTTTGATCCAGGTGCTGATATCCCCGAGGAATATGGTCTATATAGTTTGTCTGAAATATTTTCAAATGAAAAGGTACAATTAATCTTTTCTGAAAATGAATATTTAGTTCTTAAATTAATTGTATACCATGAGGGAGAATATGGATTTCCATTTTTATCAAGGGCGTATAGATATGCTTTGGATCTTTCTGATTCTGCTAGGTCTTTAAACTGAATTTCAGAATTATAATTAATAAAAGCATCTAAGTTTAATCTGCCTTTTTTAAATACAACATGAAAATTTCCGTAATTGGGCGGAATATGTCTTACAGGTAGTGAGAATGGCAATTCGCTAAGTTCGTATCCTGCAATTATATTGTGTTGTGTTTTTAAAATTAAATTTTGACTAAGTGGCAATTTCATTCCAAATTCCAAACCGTAAATAAGTGATCTAGAGCTATTTTGAAGAGCTTGTATTTGTGATAAAGATCCATCGTAAATTATCTCAGTCAAACCATTCTCTAACACAAAGTCCCTTCTAATCATCCCATTATATAAATACGTTAGGTAAGACGAGAAATCTAATTCAATATTATTGCTAGTTTTAAAATAGCTTCCTAATTCAAATCCAAGTGACCTTTCAGGCACCAATTCGGGATTAGGAACTAATACATTACCGGGTGCAGAATCAAAAACCTTAGCTAAATCATCAATATTCGGAGATCTGAAGGCCGTATTGATATTTAATTTCCAAATATTATTATTATTTCTTAACCAACTTAATCCAACTCCACCAACAAGTGCTGAGTTTTTCAAACTTATATTTTCAAAAGTAAAATCAAAAAAATCATTATTCTGAGATAAATCAGCTTTTAGATTTGAAAAAGTAAATCTCATTCCCGTATGTAAAAATAAATTCTGTATTATTTTATCTTTGAAATTAACATATGCACCAAAGGATTTTAAAGAAGAATTATTAGGATACCTTGTTGAAATTAAATCTTCAAATCCATTATTTAAATCAATACTTTTGGCCTTGGACTCGAGCCCATTGTGAATAAATTCAACTCCATACTTAATATTAGATTTATAATTTATCTTTTTAAGTAAGTCAATATTTAATGATAAGATATCTAAGCTTTCAAGACGACTATTTAAGTTACTTTCACTAAATTTTCTACTATTTCTACTTTCCTCAAAATTCTGAAAAGAAGTACCAATTTTCAATACATCAAAAATCTTTTTATTTTTTCGATCAATAGTAATTTGATTATTTATTAATAACCATTTTTGAGGTCCATAATACCATTCAGAAAAGATAAAGCTTTCATTTTCATCTTCAATGATTAGCCTATCATATCTAGGAATATTATTAGTTTTAGAGAAATGAATTCCAAAATCAAATTTTAAATTTTCATTTGGCTGATAAAAAATCTTTTGCATCAAATTCAATTGGCTATACGCTGTAAATTTTTGAATTTTTGAATCAGAATTTTCAACAACAACATCTTCATCATCGTAAGAAGTAACTACATAATTTTCTCTTAAATAATCAGTGGGTCCATTGCTACCCATCCTTAAATCCCCAAATGAAGATTGAGTAATACTAGACAAAAACGATATATTTTTTGTGCTGTATTCAATATCAAAATGATACATTTTTTCTGATGCAGCTGTAGAGTATCTGGAACTTATATTAGACTTAATCTTTTTATTTGAGGTTTCTGACAAAAGTGGGGTTTTTGTGTAAAAATTCATTACACCACCAATTGCATCACTTCCATACAAAACCGACTCCGACCCCAAAATAACTTCAACATTTTGTATGGTCATTGGAGATATAGAAATTACATTATGCATATTTCCGCTTCTGTAAATTGCATTATTTAGTCTGACACCGTCAATTGAAATTACGAGTCTATTGGTTGAAAATCCTCGAATTATCGGACTACCCCCTCCCAATTGGCTTTTCTGAATAAAAATATTGCCAGTAGTTTCTAATAAATCAGCGCTTGTTTTAGGGTTTGCTAATTCAACCGTATTTTGATTAATTGAAACAACCTTTTTGGAAATTTCTCTTGATGATTCTAAGAATTTGGAAGGAGATACTAGAACTTCTTCTAACTCCTCAACTAAGTAACTAACATCATTTTCATTTCTCGTTGTAATAGAATCTTGTAAATTGAATATTGTCTCTGCTTGATAAAGGTTTATCCCAAAAAAAAACAGAAATAAGGATAACAATATTTTCAAAACTATATCAAAGTTTTTCTAATAACATCAATTGATTTCAGATTACTAAATGACTCAAAATGGTATTTGTAATATGTAATGATGTCATCTATCAAATCTCTTCTCATATTATTAGTAATATTAATATCATTTATTTGATCAAATTTTATGCCTAAAAGCCTCTTAAAAACATCTAAGTTGGTGCCTCTAATGCAATGCTTTGGGGGCTTTTCAACACTAAATATGCCCTGTTCTAAATCAAAGAATAAACCATCAATATTATCAGTTTGCGGGAATAAACCAAAATACCTGGTTAAATGTATCAAAAAAAATAAATGAAAATTCTGAGAATTGTTTTTATCAAAAAAAATAAAAGAGTCGCTAATAAAGTCAAATAACAATTCGTCTTTTTCTTGAAAATTTAAAATTTTATTTAAAAGTTCAGAAATAAATAATACAACCACAGATTTTTTAATATCAAAATGAATAGACTTGAAAATATATTCAATTTCAACATCTTTTAAATAATTAAGCTTTGACTTATTTCGATTTTCAAACTCGATATTTAAAATAGTTAATGGTTGAAAATAATTTATGATTTTATTTCTTTTTTTACCTGCTGGGTTCCTAACTAAAAAATTACAAACACCCAATTCTCGTGTTAGCAATTTTAAAATCAGATCATTGTCTTTGTATTTTAATTTACTTATTACAATCGCAGATGTTGAAACTACCATTATCTTATAATCATAATTTTTAAAATCTTCGTCTCATAGCTATCTAAATCAGACAACATAACAAGATAAACACCTGACGATACAGAGTTGTTGTGCATATTTTTACCATTCCAAAAAGCTGTACCGCCATCAATTTCTAAATTGAAATTATTATATCTTCTATTTATTCTTGACTGTGCTTCAGCAACTAAATTACCTTCAATATCTGTTATTTTTATATTACAATTATCTGTTAATCCAGAAATCTTAATTTTTTCATTTTGCATATCAAAACTAGGTCTAATTGGGTTTGGGTATATGAATGTTTCAGAAAAAGTTTCATTTGCTGAAGAACTTCCCGTGCCATAGCTTACCAAACCTTTATCTGATGCGAAAAAAACTAGACCTGTTTGATCATTAATGGCTATATCATTAATATTATTTGATGGCAATGGGGAATTCTCTTTTGTAAAATGATATATTGTTTGTTGACCATTTGGGGAAAAATAAAATACGCCTGAACCTATCGTTCCAACCCATTTATTATTAGCCCCGTCAACTTCAATATCAGTAATAAATTGTTGTTCTAGCAATTCTCTCGGCAACCCATCTTCTAAAATTATAATTTGTTGTGTGACCGGATTTGATTCAAAGAAGTTTGAAGTATTGTACAATACTCTCAGGCCTTGGATTGTTCCGATCCATAAATGATTGTTTTTATCTATCGCTAATGATTTAATATTTTTTGAAGGTAAGTTTGCTTGCTCTTCATTATTAATTTTTTTTAATTTAATGCTACCATTGCTGTTATTAAACCCTATTAAACCAGACCTCAAACCTCCAATCCATTTAGTACCATAAGCGTCAACTTCAATATCACTAAACCCAAGCTCATCATCTAATCCAGAGGAAATTATAGCAGTAAAATCATAACTATCCCACAATCCAACATTAAAATCAAATGATTTTAAAGGGCTGTCAACCTTAGAGTTTAAAATCCATAATATGCCTGAACGATCAAATTCTGTATCACTAATTCTTATGCTTTGATAACTAGAATTATTAGTGAGAGTCAGTGATTCTAAATCACTATTTGTCTCATCAAAAAGCTGAAATTCATTATTGTTAAATTCAAGTAGACCGCCATGAAATGAACTTATAAAAACTTGATTATTGTTAAACGGATTAATTGATATTTTATTCAGATTAACAGAATTTTCAGGCAAACTATCAAATTGTACATTAATCCAATTATTTTCAATAAGTCTACTAACTCCTGAATACTTCAAAGGACTTGGATTAAAATACTCTGTATAATTTCCAAAAGTTAACCAAGTTTGACTTCCCTTAGATTCAACTGAGAAAATATTATTTTCAAGTGGACCATTAGGATAAATTGAAATAACAGGTTCAGAAGCAGAATTATTATAAATCAAAACACCATTTTCTTTACTTCCTATATATAGCTTATTTTCAGCAAAAAGGCCTGTATTAAAACTGTTTTCCCCGTTATTTTCTATTGTAATCAAAGGATTTGTAAATGTTTGATCATACAATAAACATTTTTCCTCAAAAGTTACTGTAAAAACTAGATTATCCTCTTTAAAATCTAAAATATCATAATTAAAAGACTTTATATTTGTTATTGATCCATTAATTATTTTATAAATGTTTCTTGAGTCATTAAAATAAACTCCACTTTCGGTTTTCATCAAATTATCAAAACTTCCTGAAAAGATTTCTGACCAATTATTATAATCAATCAAAGTTTGATCTAAATTAGCCATCCTTACACCTCCATTTTCAAGACAACTTGCATAAATATATTGCTCTTCAATAACAGTACTTGAAACATTTAAATATCCAGCATTATTACCAATATAAAAGGTGTCCCCAAATTCAAGTTGCTCCAAATAAAAAACTGAAATACCATAGTCAGTTGAAACATAGAATGTATTATTATAAAAGTTGAAATTATTTATTCTTTTATTATTTGAGGGAATGGTTGTTTTATTTTTAATGTCTAGAATATTTACTACAGTAAGCTCTGCAAGATCTAAAATTTGTATTAGCCCATTTTCATAGCCGATTAAAATTTTATTATATAACTCAGAGAAAAAGAAAGTAGAAATTTTATCTCCAGAAAAGCCTAATAATGTATCAAATGTATTTAATTCTAAAGTCAAAAAATTGTAAGAGAACAGTGCATTATTGGAAGAGAAAAAAATAGTATTATTTTCATGTTGTGAATCTGATATTTCAGAATATGAAAAATATGTTTTCCAGTTATTTGATGAGCTATTGTAGGAGTTTTCCTGAGATTGGGAAAAATGAAATAGAAAAAATAAAATCAAGAATGAAAAACGCATAGAATTGACAACTGTCTAATACTAACGACAAATATATCATTATAATATGTATTTTATTTATCTAAATAACACCTTGGGCTAACATAGCGTCAGCAACTTTAACAAAACCTGCAATATTTGCACCTTTAACATAATTAATATATCCATCTTTTTCCTTTCCATGTTTTAAACAAGAATTATGGATATTTAACATAATTTCTCTGAGCTTTTCATCAACCTCTTCTCTTGACCAATTATACCTCAATGAATTTTGAGTCATTTCTAACCCGGAGGTTGCTACACCACCTGCATTAGACGCTTTACCAGGCGCGTACAATATTTTTGATTTCAAGAAAAATTCAATAGCTTTATTAGTGGAAGGCATATTTGCACCCTCAGATACACATATACAACCATTTTTCACTAATGTTTTTGCATCTTTTAAATTTAACTCATTTTGCGTAGCACATGGCAATGCAATTTCGCAAGGAACAGACCAAGGAGTTGCGGCTTTGTAATACTTAGATTTTGGATATTTTTTAACATATTCGTTTATCCTTCCACGTTTTACATTTTTTAATTTCATAATGAAATTTAATTTTCTTTTGTCAATTCCCTCTGCATCAAAAATATAGCCTGAAGAATCAGACATCGTTAAAACTTTACCTCCAAAATCAATAATTTTTTCTGCGGCATACTGGGCGACATTTCCTGATCCAGAAATAACAACGTTCATGCCCTTTAATTGTTTTTGTTGTAAAGCAAGCATATCTTGAGCAAAATAAACAGTCCCGTATCCAGTGGCCTCTGGCCTAATTAATGATCCTCCCCAAGTTACGCCTTTTCCAGTAAGAACACCCGTAAATTCATTTGCCATTTTTTTATATTGTCCATACAAAAAGCCAATTTCCCTACTGCCAACTCCAATATCACCAGCTGGGACATCAGTGTCTGGCCCAATATGACGATACAATTCAGTCATAAATGCTTGACAAAATCTCATAATTTCATTGTCGCTTCTTCCTTTTGGATTGAAATCACTTCCCCCCTTACCACCTCCCATCGGTAAAGTTGTCAAACTATTTTTGAAAACTTGCTCAAAAGCTAAAAACTTTAGTATGCTCATATTAACAGATGGGTGAAACCTAAGACCGCCTTTATATGGTCCAATTGCAGAATTCATTTGAATACGATATCCTCTATTCACCCAAATTTCTCCCTTATCATCAATCCAAGAAACTCTAAATGTTATCACTCGTTCAGGTTCACACATTCGCAAAAGAATATTTTTACCTCTGTATATGTCTCTATTAATAATGTAGGGTATTACAGATTCTGCAACTTCTTCAACAGCTTGCATAAATTCTGCTTCATGCCCATCTCTTTTCCTAACAATATTTAAAAAGCCCTCAATTTTATCTTTCATGTGATTATATTTTACTGCTATTGGTTATACTAAAATAGATATTATTTAAAATTAGCTATTTAAAATTTTTATTTTGACAAAAAAATTGATAAAAATTATGAATTTTATAAAAATGCTTGTTTTAAGTCATTAATCAGATCCTCTACATCTTCTATACCGATGCTTAATCTTATCAAAGAATCTGTAACACCCGATTTCTCCCTTTCTTCCTTTGGAATACTTGCATGTGTCATTGTTGCAGGGTGACCACATAAAGATTCAACTCCTCCTAAAGATTCGGCAAGAGTAAATAATTTAAGCTTTTCTAAAAATGAAATTGTTTCTTTTTTCCCGAATCTCTTTATCTGAAATGATAACATTCCTCCAAAATCTGACATTTGATTTTTTGCAACTAAATGATTTTTGTGTGAAGGTAAACCCGGCCAATACACTTTTTCAACTTTAGAATTATCATGCAGATAATGTGCAATTTTTCTAGCATTTTCACAATGCCTTTGTATTCTCACATGCAAGGTTTTAATACCTCTTAGAGTCAAAAAACAATCCTGAGGTCCTGGGACTGCTCCAGTAGCATTTTGTATAAAATATAATTTTTCTGCCAAATCATCATCATTTAACATTAATGCACCAAGAACAACATCACTGTGACCGGCCAAATACTTTGTTGCTGAGTGCATAACAATGTCAGCTCCTAAATTTATAGGTGTTTGTAAATAAGGGGAAGCGAAAGTATTATCTACAACTAAAAGGGTATTGTATTTTTTACATATATCGGAAAGTGATTTTATATCAAAAATATTGATCATGGGATTAGTTGGAGTCTCTACCCAAATGATTTTTGTTTTATCATTAATATAACTTTCAACTTCATTTAAATCAAACATAGAAGTAAAATGAAATTTAATATCATAATTTTTGAAAACTTTTGAAAAAAGACGATAAGTTCCTCCGTAAAGATCATTTGTACTTATTAATTCGTCACCAGGTTTTAATAATTTCATTATAGCATCAATTGCAGCTAAACCTGATGAAAAAGCGACCCCATATTTTGCGTTTTCAATACTTGCAAATGAATTTTGCAAAGCAGTTCGTGTTGGGTTGTGTGTTCTTGAGTATTCATATCCTTTGTGCACTCCAGGACTTTTTTGAGCATAGGTTGATGTTTGGTAAATTGGCTGCATAACTGACCCAAATGCTGGATCTAAATGTTGACCACCATGAATTGTTTTTGTATTAAATTTCATTTTAGAAATAATAAGAGTTTAGAACTAAAACAAATGTATATATAATCTAAATAATTAAAAAGATGAAACAAACTAACTTAAAATCAATTTATATATTTGCTTTTAATATTCATCATTTCTTATGATACAATCCATGACGGGCTATTGCTCAAGTATAATTTCAACAGGAAAAGTTAATCACACGATTGAATTAAAGTGTCTTAACAGCAAATATCTAGATCTTAATTTGAAGTTGCCCTATATTTTGAGACAAAAAGAGTTTGAATTAAAAAAAATTATTGGCAATAAATTATTCAGAGGGAAAATTGATCTTTTGATAACTTATGAAATAAAAAAGGAGAACAAGAAAGCTGTACTCATAAGTAAAAACATTAAAAGCTACATAAAGGAATTAAAAAAAATGAATTCAAATGACTCAGCGGATTTATTAAAAATTGCTTTGACATTACCTGGAGCATATGAAGTTTCTGAAAACGAGTTATCAAAAAAAGATTACAAAAAAATTGAAAAAGAAATATTTAGTTTAATTGAAAATGTAATAAAATTTAGAAAGAAAGAAGGAAAAGAAATTTGTGCGGATTTAAAAAAGAAAGTCCAAATTATTGAAAAAAAAATACAAGAAATAAAAAAATTAGATCACAAAAGAATTGAAAATAAAAAAAGGAAAATTCATAAGGAAATAGACAAATTAGATCTTTTAATTGATAAAAATAGAATGGAGCAAGAGATGATTTATTACATAGAAAAGTTGGATATTAATGAAGAGATTATAAGACTTAACAGCCATTTAAAACTTTTTAAAAGTGTATTAAGAAATAAGCTACCTGTTGGAAAAAAATTAGGATTCATTTCACAAGAAATTGGAAGAGAGATAAACACCTTGGGAGCAAAAGCAAATGATCCACACATGCAAAAGATAGTGATAGAGATGAAGGATAATTTAGAGAAAATAAAAGAAAATATTTTAAATATTCTTTGATGAATAAAAATAAATTTATAATTATTGCTGCCCCGTCAGGTTCAGGAAAATCATCAATAGTAAATATGCTTTTAAATGACAATACTTTGAAATTGAATTTTTCCACCTCAGCTACAACTAGGCCTAAAAGAGTGGATGAAGTGGATGGGAAAAACTACTATTTTTTTTCAATAGAAAAATTCAAAGAAAAAATTAAAAATAATGAATTTATTGAATGGGAAGAAGTTTACAAAGATACCTTTTATGGAACATTAATAAGTGAATTGGAAAATACAACCAAAGATATTGTATTTGATATTGATGTAGTGGGTGGCTTGAACATTAAAAAACTCTTTCCAAATAAAAGTTTGACTATTTTTATCAAACCCCCCACTATTAAGGCGCTGGAGCTAAGACTAAGAGCAAGGAGGTCTGACAATGAATCGAGTATAATTGAGAGAGTCAAAAAAGCAAAACTTGAAATGCAATCAATTAACAAATTTGACCATGTAGTTGAAAATAATATATTAGATGACTGCTACAAAGAAGTAAGTAAAATTGTTTATAATTTCATAAATGATAAATAAAAAAATCGGTCTCTTTTTTGGAACATTTGACCCCATTCATAATGGCCATATTGAAGTGGCTAAATACATACTTGATAATTATTTTTCAGATGAGGTTTGGCTAGTAATTACTCCACAAAACCCTGAGAAAAAATTTATTAAAATCTCAAATTTTAGTCATAGATATAAGATGGCTCAAATTGCTACAAAAAAAATCGATAATGTAAAACCTAGTAAAGCAGAGCAAAATTTACCAATACCTAACTACACTATTGATACACTTAATCATATTTCAGAAAAATTTAAAAGCTTTGAATTTAGTCTTATAATTGGTCAAGATAATTTTGAAAAATTCGATAGCTGGAAAAGCCATGAAAAAATAATCGAAAACTATAAAATTTTGATTTATCCCAGACTTGGAAGTGATAAAAAAACTGAAATTAAGAAATTGAAAAATATTATTCATTTAAAGGGAGCCGCCGTTGATATTAGTTCTTCTAAAGTTCGGGAAAAAATAAAAAATAAATATCATGTAAAGAATTTTTTGAACAAGGATGTTTTGAATTTCATAATTGAAAATAATTTGTATGAAAACTAAAGATTTAAATTTTGGAATCATTGGGAGTGGAAGTTGGGGAACCGCAATAATAAAAATTATTTCAGAAAATATTAACACGATAAATTGGTATGTAAGAAAAAATAAAAATGTTGAATTTATAAAGAAAAATAAGCATAACAAAAATTACCTGAGTTCTGTAAATTTAAATACTAAAAAACTTAAAATTTCATCTAATATAAATGAAGTTTGTGAAAATAGTGATATACTAATTTTTGCAGTTCCTTCAAAATATATTGAATCGGAATTGAAAAAAATTGAAATTGATTTTTCAAAAAAAATTATTGTAAGTGCAATCAAAGGTATAGTTCCTCAATCAAACCTTTTATTTAGTGAGCACTTAGAAAAATATTATGAAATTTCTTCAAGTAATATTGCTGTGATTTCTGGCCCTTGCCATGCTGAAGAAGTTGGAATGGAAAAACTATCATATTTAACAATGGCATCTAGCAATGTAAAACGATTTAAAAATATTTCTTATGCCTTTAAATGTAAATACATTAACATAAATATGTCAGAGGATAAAATTGGAGTCGAATATTCTAGTATGCTGAAAAATATTTACGCCCTTGCAATTGGGATTTCTAACGGACTTGGATATGGTGATAATTTTCAAAGTGTCTTAATGAGCAATTCCATCAGAGAAATGAAATACTTAATTTCCAAAAGAGATAAAAAAGATAGAGAAATAAACAATTCTGTTTACTTAGGAGATCTGCTAGTCACTGGTTATTCAGCATTTTCAAGGAACAGAATGTTTGGAAATATGATTGGTAAGGGATATAGTGTCAGAGCCGCCCAATCGGAAATGAAAATGGTTGCTGAGGGATATATTGCTACAAAAAAAGTATTTCAACTCGACAATAAAAAAAATAGAGCCAAGACTCCAATATTAAATGCTGTATATGAAATTTTATATGATAAAAAAAGCTCAAGGAAAATATTTAAGCAATTAAGTGATAAAATAAATTAAAATGAAGATTTAAACTGGTCTAAAAATCTGATATCATTTTCACTTAGTAGCCTAATATCATCAATTTGATGTAACAGCATAGTGATTCTGTCAATCCCAAGGCCGAAGGCAAATCCAGAGTATATTTCTGGGTCAATATTACAATTTTTAAGCACATTAGGATCTACCATCCCGCAACCCATAATTTCTAGCCAGCCTGTACCTTTTGTCATTTTATAATCAGTTTCATTTTCCAAACCCCAGTAAACGTCAACCTCTGCACTTGGCTCAGTAAAGGGAAAATAAGATGGTCGCAGCCTGATTTTTGATTTACCAAACAGCTTTGATGTAAAGTATTCTAATGTTTGTTTTAAATCGGCAAAACTTACATCTTTGTCAATACTTAATCCCTCAATCTGGTGAAAAAAACAGTGAGACCTTGAGGAGATTGCTTCATTTCTATACACTCTTCCAGGTGAAATTGTCCTTATTGGAGGCTTGTTATTTTCCATGTGCCTAATTTGAACAGAACTAGTATGTGTTCTTAATAAATAATCAGGACTTTTTTCTATAAAAAAGGTGTCCTGCATATCTCTGGCTGGATGATGTTCTGGTAAATTTAAGGCACTAAAGTTATGCCAATCGTCTTCAATTTCAGGTCCCTCACTAATTGAAAAACCTATTTCGGAAAAAATTTCAATAATTCTATTTTTCACAATTGAAATTGGATGCCTTGAGCCAATTTCAATTGAATCGCCTGGACGGGTTATGTCATTTAAAGCCTGACTTATATCTTTTTTTGAAAACGTTTTTTTGAAATCATCAATTTTAGACTGAGCCAATAATTTTAATTCATTAAGCAACTTACCTACTGTTTTCTTTTTATCATTATCAAGGTTTTTGAAATCCAAAAATAAAGATGTAAGCTCCCCTTTTTTACCTAAATATTTGATTCTAAATTCCTCAATCTCTTTTTCCGATTTAGGATTAAAAGAATTAATTTCTTTAATTTTCTTATTTATTTTATCTACCATTTTAAAAAGATAATTTCAAATTTATAAAAACAAAATCAATAAGTTGATAAACTAAATCAGAACTTATTATTTGTTAAATTGTAATCTCAAACAATTCTGGATGAATCTAATTGACTCAATTTGTTTAATAATTTTAATTTATGGCTCTTACAAGGGTTTTAAAAATGGAATTGTTAATGAAGTACTGTCTTTTTTTGGAATTCTGCTTGGAATTTACTTATCTAAGACATACTACCAAGTAGTTGATAAATATTTGGTATCAGTTTTTGACTCAACAAACCAGTTGGTTTCACTTATTTCTGTGACACTAATTTTTACCTTGACAATTATATTATCCAAAATTTTATCAAAAGTAATTACAAAAGCATTAAATATTATAGCATTAGGATTATTGAATAAACTAATTGGGAGTGTCTTTGGATTGTTAAAATACTTATTAATTCTTTGTATCATCACTTTTGTCTTTTCAAAAGCTAATGATGTTTTTGTTTTTATTGAAATAAATAAAATTGAGGAAACTCAAATATTTTCCAAGATCCAGAAAATAAATGATTACATATTAAATCAAAGCTAAGATCTGAAAGGGATGGATGAATGATGAAGATTAATGAACAAATTAGATCCTCTTTGTTTGTATCCAAATGTGTACTCAACCTTAATAGTTTTTCCGCTATTTTCTGTAAAAAAATAATTCCCCATTGCGATAGCGGAATCACCATTGATTAAGATCCCTTCATTTTCGAATTTTACGGTTTTCCAAGGCTTCATAGCAAAACCATCATCTTCTGAGCAAAAAGAATCTTTGCCGCCTAAAAAATAAGAAATTGCCATTTCGAAAGTTGGTCTAAATTGTTGTTTACTTGCTTTAGTTGGCTTAAATAATACATCTCCGTTTTTAAAATCATAAGAGTCATTTAAAAAAGATGATGTATAATCGAAACATAGTTTAGGAGAATCTTTTAATGCACCTATTTTCACGATGCCATTTCCCCATTTATTTTGTGCATCTAGAATTTGATTTTTTTTTATCATATTATTTTAATTTCATTATTTTGGATCCAACCCTCTTGTCCATTTGCTAATTTAATTTTTGACCATTCTTCATTAAATTCATCAATCACCTTCACTTTAGAACCTTTGTGTAATTGTAAAATATTATCACTTCTCAAATTTGGCTGTTCCTTTATTTCAATTTTTTGCGCAAAAATAATTGCATATTTTTCAATATAGTTTTTTTCCAAAGAATTGAAACCTAAGCTCAATACAATTGAGACAACTAAAAATAAAAAAATTAATCCAAGAAAAGTTGATCTTTTCATTATTGGTGATTTCGAAAAATAATATACAATGAATAGTCCTAAAAAAATGAATGAAAGAACTATGGAAAAAATCCCCCATGTATTATAAGAATATAACGCTGAGATGCTATTTAATTTTGAGATAAAAAAAGACTCAGGCACTTGATCAATATCATCTATTAGTGAATTTCTTACCATTTGCAAATTGTTCCTCACATCCTCATCCGCAGGGTTAATTAATATAGATCGTTCATAAAATAAAATTGAATTTGCAACATCATTTATTTTATAATAACAATTGCCCATATTATAAAATATCTCAGCTGATTGGTAGCCAGAGTCAATTATTTCGTTGTAATTTTCAAGTGACTCAACATATTGAGCATTGTTATATAATAAATTAGCTTTTTCAAAGCTATCTGTTAAAAATGTTTGCTCAATTGATTCATTAGGGAAAATTGAGTTTAATCCAAAAAATAAAAGTATGAAAAGTTTAATTCTCATAATTTCTGTTTTCAATATTTTCGATAAATGATTTTGCTTTTTCATAATCCTCATTCATCGTGTCAACATTAATGGGGGTGTATCTAGCTAATTGACAATTATCAAATACTTGTTTTAATAATATAATTGCATTCTCATTAACTTTCAATTGCTTTAACTTTACATTTATTTCATCTTTATTTAAATCTGAGTTTTCAATGTTAAGCTTCGCTTTCAAATAAGTTATCAGAGCAGCTTCAAGGGATTCATAAAATTTTTGTTTATCCCCAATTAAAGTCCTCGAGCTTTCTAAAAATTTATAGGCACGCTTTTTTGATTTTTCAAATTCATTTACCCCTTTATTCTTGTAATAAGCCAGAGATTTTACTGCTATAACAATTAAAAAACAAAAAATAAATGGTAATAAAAGCAGAATCCAAAAGTAATGGGAATTAAAAAAGGGCTTCTTATTTATTTTTGAGAATTTTGTTTTTGTTTTAAAAGAAGAAAACTGATTTTTTGATAGTTTAATGCTGTTAGTTTTTTCTGAAATTTGTGAGTTTTGGTTCAATAATAATTTTTTTTCTGTGTCACCCTCAACGTCAATAAAAATTGGATCGCTAAAAATCGTTGAATACTCTTCTAATTTTGGATTAAAATACGTAAAACTGGTTTGAGGGATCGTATATTTTCCCGCTGATCCTGGAACAATTGTATAGACATTGGTAACCTTACCATTAATCCCTGAAATCTTTGTTGAAAATTTTTCTTCTTTTTCTGGTTGATAGACTTCCAATGAGTTTGAAAGTTTAATTGTAGGCTCATCAAAAAGATTGAAATTTCCTTTACCAGAAACAACTAGGCTTAATTGAAATGCTTCATCTAAAACTAGTTTTTCTTTATTAGATATTACATTATAATCAAATTCACCAACGGCTCCTGAGAAATTGTCAGGCTTGTTGAAGGTCGGCAATGGTTTAACATTTATAATATTACTCCCAGAGCTAACTGTCTTATTAACACTGGAAGTAAATAATTGCCCAAAAAAATCTCTTCTGTTAGAGGGCACCTGCACTGAAACATCCAGCGTTAAGGGTTCAATTTTTAATTTCCCTGTTTTTTGAGGATACAATAAAGCCTTTCTTAATGTAACATACCTATAAGGTTGGCCTTTGAAAGTGCCATTTTCTACATTTAAATTCTTTATATCAATATTATTGCTCCAAAAATTAGCGTACCTAGGGGCATCTAACTCTCTCCAATTATCCACACCAGTTTCGGGAGAAACATAAAGTTTGTAAGTTACGGAGATAGCTTCATTTAAAAAAGGGTTTTTATTTGAAACCTCCGAAACTAAATGGATGGTATTATTTACTATATAATCTGGGTCATTCGTATCCACTGGTTTATCAACAGAAGCAGTTACATTAATATTTACTGGGGACGTTTTATAGATTTTATCATCTACCTCGATTGACGCTTGACCAATAATAAAAGATCCTTTTTTAATTGGAGATAGAAAATATGAGTATGTCTTAGAATAGGATCTTTTGCCGTTTACCCACGAATTTCTAATAGATTGACTCGGTCCACCTACAATTCTAAAATTCTCAAAGCTAGGAGGGGTAAAATTATCACCATCTTTATCGACTGAGAACTCAATTTTTACACGCTCATTTAATCCTAATGAATTTTTACTAAGCTTCGCATTAAATTCAACTTGTGAAAAAAAAGAGAAACTTGATAAAAGAAAAATTATATGTAAAAAAATAAATTTTTTCATCACCAATCTTTTTCGGAAACAACTTTTATACCTTTTTGCTTGCTTTCATTAACTTTTGCTTGTACTTTTTTTTCTGCATTTTCCATCGCCTTGAGCAAATTATTTATTTGCTGTTTAGATAATTGACTTTTTTTATTCTCGTTTGGTTTAGAATCCTCAGAAGAGTTTTTGTTCTTATCCTTTTGCTGATCGGGATCATCTTTGCCCTGATCATCCTTTTGCTGATTGGGATCATCTTTGTTATCTTTTTCTTTATTTTCCTGATCCTGCTGATCATCTTTGTTATCTTTTTCTTTATTTTCCTTATCCTGCTGATCATCTTTTTGATCGTCATCGTTCTTGCTTTGCTCATCTTCACATTGTTTAGCCAAAGCTAAATTATATCTAGTTTCATCATCATTTGGATTATTTCGTAAAGCACTCTTGTATGCTGAAACTGCTTCAGAACACATTTCTTTTTTCATGAACGAATTCCCTAAATTATGAAATGCTTTATGTTTTTCAATTTTATTTTTTGCGAGTTTTATTGCTTCTAGTTGTCTTGAAATTGCATCTTCAAAGTAACCTTCAGTATAATATTCATTAGATAAATTAAATGTAGCTTTTAAATCAGAAAGTGAATCATTAATTGCAACCCTATAATTCTTTTCAGCTTTTTCAAAATCACTCTCGCTTAGACTATTTGCTTTATTATAATATTTGGCATAATCTTCAGACTGAGCATTTATTTCACCCAATGCAATAAAGCATAAAGCCATGAGAAAATACTTTTTATTTTTCATTGAATAAATTTAATTTTTTTAACCACATCGTTTTACCATCCTTCATTAGAACATCCATTACTAAAAAAATAAAACCAAAAAAAATAAACCACTGGAATTGATCCTCAAATTCTGAAAACTTTTGTGTATCGAATTCTTTCTTTTCAGTATTTTTTAAAATCTCTATTACTTCTTCAATTACCTCTCCTGTAACAGAACCGGCAATAAATTTACCATCTGTTTTTTGAGAAATATTTTCTAAATAAGTTTTATTTAATTTAGTTATTACAACCTCGCCTTCCATGTCTTTTTTATAACTCATTAAGACTCCGTTTTTTCTCATTGGAATGGGGGCGCCTTTTTCAGTTCCAACACCAATAGTGTAAATAGTAATATTGTTTTTTGCAGCTAAATCAGCCATGTCATAGGATAAATCATTATGATCTTCACCATCCGAAACAATAAATAATAATCTTTCTGTTAACTCTTCTTCATCAAAGTAAGTTGAAGACAATCTTATTGCCTCGTCAATTGCTGTTCCTTGTGAGGAAAGCATATCCGTATTCATATTTTGCAAAAACATTTTAGCAGAGGAATAGTCTGTAGTTAATGGCAATTGTGGGAATGCTTTTCCCGCATAAGCCACTATACCAATTCTGTCTCCACCTAATGAATTAATCATCTCACTTACAAGTTGTTTGGACTTATCCATTCTACTTGGGGTTATATCTTCAGCAAGCATACTCTTAGAAACATCGATAGCAAAAACAATATCTACACCAAGTCTTTGGAAGGTTTCCATCTTAGTTCCAATTTTAGGGTTTATTAAGGCAATAATGAACATGGAAAGCGAAGCACAAACAACAACAATTTTTAAAATAGGTTTTGACATTGAAAGGTTTGGACTTAATTTTTCAAGATTAGATTTTGAAAAAAATAATTTCTGCGTTTTGCTCTTCCATAATCTATCTGTAATAAATAATAGGCCTATTAAAGCAATAAGTAAAAACATCCAAGA
>CABZIT010000014.1 GCA_902525795.1 uncultured Bacteroidota bacterium | reverse complement strand
CACCTAAAAATTCTAGTTTTTCTGACTACTACGAAAACAAGAAAATTGATTCAGTTATTTCTTTAAAGGCAGAAACCCATAATTTTCCAACAACTGTTGAACCATTTAACGGAGCAGCTACTGGCTCAGGTGGGGAAATCAGAGATAGATTAGCAGGTGGAAAAGGATCTCTTCCAATGGCTGGTACTGCAGTTTACATGACACCATATTCTAGAATTAGTGATTATGTCTGGGAGAAATCTATTGACGAAAGGAAATGGTTGTATCAAAATCCATCTGAAATACTTATCAAAGCATCCAATGGTGCGTCTGACTTCGGAAATAAATTTGGTCAACCCTTAATTTGTGGATCCATACTAACTTTTGAGAATAAATTTGAAAATAATATTCAATCATTTGATAAGGTTATTATGCTAGCTGGGGGAATAGGATATGCTAATAAAAATCATGCAACTAAAGGGAAACCTAAAAAAGGAGATCTGATTGTAATACTGGGGGGTGATAATTATAAAATTGGAATGGGTGGTGCAGCAGTTTCCTCTGCTGATACTGGTGACTTTTCAACCGGAATTGAGCTAAATGCAGTTCAACGTTCTAATCCTGAAATGCAAAAAAGAGTAGCGAATGCTATTAGAGGTACTATTGAAGATTCTAAAAATTGTATTATTTCAATTCATGATCATGGCGCGGGTGGCCATCTAAATTGTTTAACAGAGCTTGTAGAAGAAACAGGTGGTTTTATCGAATTAGATAAACTTCCTATTGGTGACCCGACTTTGTCAAATAAAGAAATCATTGGAAATGAATCCCAAGAAAGAATGGGACTAATTATTAATAAATCTGATTTAGAAAAATTTTCTCAAATATGTAAAAGGGAAAAAGCTCCAATGTATTTAATTGGGCAAGTAACTGATGATAAGATATTTGAAATACATTCTAAAAAATCTGGAAAAAGCTGTGTAAAATTAGAATTAAAACATTTTTTTGGCAGTTCACCTAAAACTACCTTAAAAGACACTTCAATTTCAGCTAATTATCCAAAAATCAAATACAAGGAAGACAATATACGAGATTATTTAAAAAGTATATTTCAACTTGAGTCTGTTGGATGTAAAGATTGGCTAACAAATAAAGTTGACAGATGTGTAGGGGGGCGAATTGCAAAACAGCAATGCACAGGTGAACTTCAATTACCGCTAAATAATTGTGGAGTAGTTGCATTAGATTTCTTAGGTGACAATGGAATTGCTACATCCATTGGACACTCCCCTATTTCAGCTTTAATTGATCCTGCTGCGGGAAGTAGAAATAGTATTGCTGAAGCACTTACCAATATTATCTGGGCACCTTTGAATGAAAAAATTAGTGGAATTTCACTATCAGCTAATTGGATGTGGCCATGTAAGAACATGGGTGAAGATGCCAGATTATATAAAGCTGTTGAAGCGGCATCAAACTTTGCAATTGAATTAGGTATAAATATACCTACCGGAAAAGATTCTCTATCCATGAATCAAAAATATAACAACAAACAAGTCAAATCACCTGGAACGGTCATCATTTCTGCTGCAGCTCATTGCACAGATATAAATAACATAATTGAGCCTGTTTTCAAGAAAAAAAATGGTTCAATTTATTATGTTAATATATCCTCTGATAATTATTTTCTAGGTGGATCAGCATTAGGGCAAATTATTGGGTCAATCGGTAAAAAATGTCCGTCTGTTAAAAATTCGAAATTCTTCGTAAAAACCTTTAATACAATTCAAGATTTAATCAGTAAAAAACAAATTATTGCTGGTCATGATATAGGTTCAGGAGGTCTTATTACAACAATTATGGAAATGTGTTTTGCATCTAATAATGTTGGTGCTGAAATTGATATTTCTGAAATTGGTAATGATGATATTATAAAAAAATTATTCTCTGAAAATGCAGGTTTAGTATTTCAATCCATTGATGAATCAATTGAAAAAAATCTAATTGAGAATTCAATTGAATTTTATAAAATTGGTGAAGTTGTAGAAGGAGATAATCTCGTAGTATCGAATGAAAACAAAAAATACACATTTAACATTTCAGAATATAGAGATGTTTGGTTTAAAACTTCCACAATATTAGATAGAAAACAGACAGCTAACAGGTTGGCAGATGTGAGATTTAATAACTATAAGAAACAACCTCTAAATTTTACTTTTCCTAAAAAATTTAATGGAAATATTCCGAAATTCAATGACAATGAAAAACCTATTGCGGCAATTTTAAGAGAAAAAGGAAGCAATAGTGAAAGAGAATTGGCAAATGCATTACATCTTGCTGGTTTTTTGGTTAAAGACATTCATATGACTGATTTAATTTCTGGAAAAGAAAATCTAAAAGATATTAAGTTTTTAGGTGCTGTTGGTGGTTTTTCCAACTCGGATGTTTTAGGATCCGCAAAGGGTTGGGCGGGTTCGTTTAAATTCAACGAAAAAGCCAAAAGATGCTTGACTGATTTTTTCAACAGAAAAGATACTCTATCGATTGGCATTTGTAATGGATGTCAGTTGTTTATGGAATTAGATTTAATTTATCCAAGACATGAAAATCATGGAAAAATGACTTTTAACGACTCTCTAAAACATGAAAGTAATTTCACTTCTGTAAATATTGGAAAAAATAATTCAGTAATGCTTGCATCATTGGAGGGGCTAAATCTTGGAGTTTGGATCAGTCATGGGGAAGGAAAATTTTATTTACCTCATGAAAAAGAAAATTATAATATCACTGCGACCTACTCCTACGATGAATACCCTTCTAACCCAAATGGATCTGACTTTAATACAGCAATGCTTTGTAGCCATGATGGTAGACATCTTGTAACTATGCCTCATATTGAAAGATCTATATTCAAATGGAACTGGGCATATTATCCAAATAATTTCAAAGGAAAAGTAAGTCCGTGGATTATGGCATTTATTAATGCAAGAAATTGGATAATTAAAAAAAAGTAATTTTTGTGGAATGATATTTGGGTATAGATGGATATGAAATCAAAACTCATTTATTTTTTTTGTTTCTTTTATTTGATTTCATTTTCGCAGAAAAAAAACACTTTTCATAAAGCAAAAATTAATTATTCCTCATCTAAAGACTTAAATATGCTCGAAGAAAATGGTATCTCGGTTGAGCATGGAATTCATAAAAAAAACTATTTTTTGATTTCTGATTTTTCCGAAAATGAATTAGAAACTATTAAAAATATGGGTTTAAACTATTCAATAATCGTAGAAAATGTGACTGAATATTATAAAAATCAAAATAGGATTAAAATTTCAGAAAATAATTCAAGTTTCTGTAATTCATCAAATGATTATTTAACACCAGAAAATTATATCGTTAAAGATGCAGAAGATTTTGGAGGATTTTACACCTATGATGAAATGCTTGATCAATTAGATTTGATGTATTCTTTATACCCAAATTTAATTAGCGAGAGACAAGAAATTAAAGATGATAATAACTCAGATACTCCACATATTCATGAAACTTTTGAAGGAAGATTTTTACAATATGTAAAAATTTCTGATAATCCGAATGTAAGTGAAATAATGGATGAGCCCCAAATATTATATACTTCTCTTCACCATGCCAGAGAACCAGCATCTCTACAACAATTAATTTATTATATGTGGTATATTTTAGAAAATTATGAATCCAATGATGAAATAAAAAATATAATTGATGGAAGTGAATTATATTTTGTTCCATGCGTAAATCCAGATGGATATATTTTCAATGAAATTATGGAACCTAACGGAGGTGGTTTGTGGAGAAAAAATACTTTTAATGGTCATGGTGTTGATAATAACAGAAACTATAATTACATTGATGATGATGGAAATGAAATTTGGGATACATCCGGTACTTCTAATAATCCAAACGGTCAAACCTACCCTGGCGAATTCCCTTTTTCCGAAGCTGAAAATCGAGCTATCAAATATTTTGTAGAAAATAATGATTTCAAGCTAGCACTAAACAATCACACATATGGGAACCTATTGCTATACCCATTTGGTTATGAATATGACACTTATACAGAGGATAATTCAATATTTGAATTTATTTCTGATGCATTAGTCCTTGAAAATGGTTACAATAATATAATCAGTTCAGAACTATATCCTGCATCGGGTGATAGTGATGATTTTATGTATGGAATGCTGGAAACCGAAAATGGTGAAATCAGAAATAAAATATTTGCTATGACACCAGAAATTGGTAGTTCATTTTGGCCTCAGGCCTCTCTGATTGAGAACATATGTAAAGAAATGCTTTATTTCAACCTAACTGCTGCAAAAATTATTGGAAATCACGGAGTTTTGTCAGATTTAAACCAAGAATTTATTTTGAATAATAACTTTGAAGCTTCATTTAATTTTCGAAGAATTGGCTTAACTGATAATGAACCCTTTGTCATTTCAATAATACCAATTTCAGAAAATATCAATAATGTTATTTCTGATGCAGTAGTATTTAACTTTAATGAAATAGGTCAATCTGAATCTGGATCTATATTAATTGAAATTGATGAAAACACCAATTACGGAGATGAAGTCATGTATAAATATTCAATTAATAATGGTTCATATACTGAAGAGGTTTTAGTGTCCAAAATATTTGGTGAACCAATAACTATTTTAGAAGACGATAGCAACTTTCCTTTCAATACATGGAATTTTTCAACCTGGGGATCCACTGATGAAGATTTTTTCTCACCTGAAACAAGTATAACTGACTCACCATATTCTAATTATAATAATGAGTCACTCGAATTTTTAATACTTCAGGAATCAATTGATCTTGATGGATTTTCTTCAGCTCAAATCAACTTTTTTGCTAAATGGGAAATCGAATCTGGTTTTGACTATGTACAGTTAGAAATATCTAATGATCAGGGAAATTCTTGGCAACCACAATGCGGAAAATATACTAATCTTGGAAAAGAAAATACATTTGAAGCGCATAATGAGCCTGTTTATGATGGGAATCAATATGAGTGGATAAATGAAGTTGTTGACCTTTATGATTATTTAGGGGATGAAATTCTAATAAGATTTAAATTATATACAGATCAATATTTAAGGCAGGATGGATTTTACTTTGATGAATTTAAAATTCTAGGTTTTTCAGAAAATTTAAATACTTCAAATATTCAGAATGATCGTGTATTCATATATCCAACCATTGTTGAAAACAATGTTATAATAAACTCATATAAAAATATATCTAAAATTTTAGTGCATAATTCCATTGGAAAAAAAGTGTTAGAATTAAATGAAAATAATATTACTGAAATTAACTTAAATAATATTGAAGCAGGAATATATTTTATTAAACTATTTGATGGTAAAAACTTTATTACAAAAAAACTAATTAAAAAATAATTTACTATTGAGACACCTTTAAAAATGAGGAATGTTGCTCAATAGAAAATTCGATTTTTTTAATAATATCGTCTGTACTATCGCTTTGATAATCAATCTTAAGTGGCTTTTTTATTATCATTGACATCAAAATATTTTTTTTCTTTACCCTAATTCCCTTTTTATCAAAAGATCTTCTAAAACCGTCTATGACAATTGGAATTACAGTTGGTTTATATTGTTTGATTAAATGTGCTGTACCTTTTCTAATTGGCTTGAAAGGAGTTGTGGTTCCCTGAGGAAAAGTAATCACCCAACCATCATCTAAGGCTTTACCAATATTTGATATATCACTAAATTTAACTCCCCTTTTAATATCTTTACCTTCACTTCTCCAAGTTCTTTCGATGCTAACCGATCCAGCATAGGCTAAAATCTTTGGCAAAATCCCAGAATTCATTGTTTCTTTTGCAGCTATGTAGTATATATTTAATTTTGGATTCCATAAATATCCAATATTTTTTATAGTGTCAACTCTTCCACTCAAACTAGCGTTAAATACATGAAGCATTGCCACAACATCCGCAAAATATGTTTGGTGATTTGAAATAAATAATACATTTCTTTCTGGAAGATTTCTAATAATTTCAGATCCCTCAATCTTCAATTCATTAAAACCTCTGAATCTAATATGGCTGACAGCACCCAAAATTCTGATAAGCCACTTTTTTAAAAATAATACGTGACCAAATGGATTTCTCTTTAAAAATGGCATTTAAAAATTAATTTTCCTTGGAGGCCAAATATTTTTCAGCGTCAAGAGCTGCCATACAACCAGTACCTGCAGCTGTTATGGCTTGTCTGTAAGTATGATCAGATGCATCTCCAGAAACAAAAACACCCTCAATATTTGTCCTAGTTGATCCGGGCTTATTTATTATATATCCTGTTTCATCCATTTCTAGAAAAGGCTTGAATATATCTGTATTAGGTTTATGACCTATAGCTACAAAAAAACCAGTTGCTGAAATTTCATTTAGTTCACTGGTGATATTATTTTTTGTTAAAATTGAAGTAACAACTTGTCCATCCCCTTTGATCTCAACTGTTGAAGTGTTAAATAATATCTCAATATTTTTTGTCTTTTTAACTCTCTCTTGCATAATTTTGGATGCTCTAAAATTATCTTTTCTGATTAACATTGTCACTTTCTTACAAAGCTTAGATAAGTAATGTGCTTCCTCACATGCAGAATCACCTCCACCAACAATTACAACATCTTGATTCTTATAAAAAAATCCATCACAAACTGCACATGCGGAAACTCCCCCTCCAAGTTCCAGGTATTTTTTTTCAGAGTCCAAGCCTAAATATTTTGCAGAGGCTCCTGTTGAAATTATTACAGATTCACATTCAAGTTCGTGGTCATCAGCCCAAAGCTTTAAGCCATTACTAAAATCAACTTTTGTGATCCAACCATTTCTAATATCTGTTCCAAATCTTTCAGATTGTTTTTGAAGATCAATCATCATATCTGGACCGGAAATTCCTTCAGGATATCCGGGAAAATTCTCAACATCAGTAGTAGTTGTTAATTGACCTCCAGGTTGAATACCTTGATATAAAACCGGATACATGTTAGCTCTAGCTGCATAAATAGCAGCAGTATATCCAGCGGGACCGGATCCAATAATTAAACACTTAATTTTCTCTGACATTATAAAAATTACTGCAAACAAAAATAGATAAATATTGTTTATTAAAATACAAATTTGGATTATTTAATGATCACTTTTTTTGTAACTTCAAGGTATGCGATATCACATCTTTTATATTATTATTTTAATTTTTATCCTTCCTTTGGATATCAGATCAAATGAAGATAATTTCAAATATGAAATAGTTGTTCCTAGCCTTGAAATCCCTTGGTCATTTACATTTTTACCTGACAACACAATACTTATCAATGAAAAAAAAGGTGAAATCATCCACTTTAATAACGGTAAAAAAACTAAAATTAAAAATTTACCAGAAATAATTTCAATAAACCAAGGTGGTCTTATGGACATTGAACTCCATCCTGAATATGATAAAAATGGGTGGATATATATTTCATATTCATCATCAAACGACAATAAAAAAGGATCTAATACTTCAATTATGAGATTCAAATTAACAAATCTTGAAGCCACTGATAAAGAAATAATATATAAAGCAATTCCTAATTCTAAAAGAACCTTACACTATGGAAGTAGAATTGTGTTTGATAATGAAAATTATTTATTTTTCAGTATTGGGGATCGAGGAAATCGGGATCTAAACCCTCAAGATTTAAGTCGTGATGGGGGTAAAATTTACAGATTGCATGACGATGGAAGAATTCCAATTGACAACCCATTTGTTAATTTAAAGGATGCAAAAAAAGGAATTTTTTCTTATGGTCACAGAAATCCCCAAGGAATGCTTTTTAATTTAGAAGATGGAAAGGTATGGATACATGAACATGGACCAAGAGGTGGGGATGAATTGAATATTTTACAAATTGGTGGCAACTATGGTTGGCCATTGGCCAGTTATGGCATAAACTATATTGGTACAAAATTTACCAATAAAACATCCATAGATGGAATGGTTGACCCATTACATTATTGGGTACCCTCCATTGCACCATCTGGGCTAATTCAAGTTGTTAAATCGAAATACAAAAGTTTAAATAATAGTTTACTTATTGGATCTTTGAAATTTCAATATTTGCACCAATGTATTTTAAAAGACGGAAAGGTTATTGAAGAAAAAAAATTATTAGAAGAAATTGGTAGAGTGAGATCCATTGAAATAGATAGCTTTGGGGATATTTATGTTGGTGTTGAAAATCTTGGAATTGTAAAATTAACTAAGTAAATGCATGTGATAGCTATAACTGGGGGCACTGGAAGTGGTAAAACCACTTTGGTTCAATCAATTGTAAGTAAAATGGCTAAGAAAGAGATTTTATGTTTATCATCTGACTCATACTACAAAGACAATCCTGAATTGTCATTTTTAGAAAGGGAAAAAATTAATTATGATGAACCTAATGCAATTGATTTTAATTTACTACAACAACACATTAATGATTTAAAATTAGGAAAGTCAATCAAAGTTCCAAAATACTGTTTTAAAACACATCTAAGGAAGAGGGAATATGTTTTAGTAAGTCCAAAAAAGACTTTATTAATCGAAGGGATCCTAATTTTATCAAATTCTGAATTAAGAAAAGAATTCAATTTAAAAATTTTTCTTGATTGTGATAGAGATTTGAGGCTTAAAAGAAGAGTTAAAAGAGATGTTAATCAGCGTGGAAGAAACGAAAAAGATATAATTCATCTTTTTAGTAAAAGACTTGATTCAATGCATAAAAAATATGTTATTCCTGTTAAAAAATATTGTGATATAATTATCAATACAGAGGAACAGGTAAACTATGAAAAATTGATTAAAAAAATTAAAATATTATGATTTCAAAAATTCTTAATGTTTTAAAAAAAACATATGTAATTATAATACTTTTTTTTGTGATCTGGATGATTTTTTTTGATACAAATTCAGTGTTAATGCATTTTGAATTAAATCAAAAAATTAAAAAACTTGAAAATCAAAAAAATTATTACAAAGAAGAGATTAAAAAAGATAAAGCTAGTATTAACGAAATTGAATCTGATAGCGGTATTGAAAAGTATGCCAGGGAAAAACTTTTTATGAAAAAAGAAAATGAAAAAATTTTTTTGATAGAGTTTGACACAATTGATGAATAGAGGTGAAAAAAGATAATATTGATAAAATATGGAGTAAAAAACTAATTAAGGATCTAGGCAAAGAAAGATTTAAAGAATTATTTTCAAAATCGATTGAAGGTATAAAAATTAATCCCTTTTATTCAAGTGCTAAAGAATCTTTCTTCTACCCAAGTCCAAAATGGAAAATATTAGCAGAAATAAATCACACAAGCTTTAAAAAATCTTTGAATGAAATAAATAATTTGCGAGAATATGACATGCAAAATATTGCAATTTTTAACATAAATATAAAAGAAGCAAGAAAGCTAGTTTCCAAAACAAAAAATCAAATGAACTTTTTTTGTTTTGTAAAAGACAATAAAATTTATAAAAGCACAGATTCAAATCCTTTCTTAGCAATATTAAGTCACGATTGTTTTGATATCAAAACAATAAATCTTTCAAAAATAAATGGAAAGAAATTCAAAATTAATATAGACTCCTCCCCCTTTAAAGATCTTGGATGTAACATAATACAAGAAGTTGCATTTACGTTGGGAATGGGCAATGAATATTTAAATACCTATGGAAAAAAAACAGCATCTTTAATATCTTTTGAACTTGGGCAAGGAGGTGATTACTTTTTTGAAATAGCAAAAATACAGGTATTCAGGAGGCTATGGCACTTAATAACTTCTCATTATGATAATGAAATTACTGATGTTGTGATTACTGCGAAGCCAATTGTAAGAAATAAAACAATTAAAAATTATAATAATAATTTGATTAGAACTACCTCTGAATGTATGTCAGCAATACTTGGTGGTTGTGATTATATTAAATCCCAGGCTTATGACTATTTATTTAATGACAAAAATGATTTTTCAGATAACTTGATGCTCAAACAACTTTTGATTATTAAAAAGGAAACAAACATTGATAAAGTAGATAACATATGTGAGGGGTCCTATTATGTTTCTTATTTGAAAGAAAATATTATGAAAGAATCATTTAATCTCTTTAAAAAAATTGAAAAAAAAGGAGGTTTTTTTAAGTATTTATCCTCTGGGGCAATCATTAGAGAAATAGAAAAAAATAATAAAAAAGATCTAGGATTATACCAAACTAAAAATAAAATATTGGTTGGTTATAACGCATATACTGATGAAAATTTTAATAAAAATACATCTATTGAAAAAGCAAATTTGTTAAGAAATAACTTTAGAATAGAAACTTTTTAATTCAAATTCGTGCCAAGAAAACAGTTTAATAATATTTTTTTAAAAGACTTTAACAAAAGAATAAAAAAATCTAAAGATGGTAATGACACTTATCTCTCAGACGAAGAAATTGAATTAAATAGACATTATAAAAAAAATAATTTAAAGAAATTTGATCATATAAATTCAATTCCAGGAATTGGTCCATTTGTTAGGGGACCTTACTCGTCAATGTATGTAAATAAACCATGGACAATTAGACAATATGCAGGATTTTCAACTGCTGAGGAAAGTAATAAATTTTATAAAGAAAGTTTAAAATCCGGTCAAAAGGGTTTATCTATTGCTTTTGACCTACCAACCCACAGGGGCTATGACTCAGATAATCCAAATATGATCGGAGATATTGGTAAAGCTGGTGTAGCTATCGATAGTGTAGAAGATATGAAATTATTATTGGATGGTATTCCGTTGGACAAAGTAAGCGTATCAATGACAATGAATGGCGCAATAATACCAATTATGGCATTTTATATTGTTTGTGCTGAGGAAACAGGTTGTCAAATTGATAAGCTTTCAGGTACTATTCAAAATGACATTTTAAAGGAATATATGGTAAGAAATACATTTATTTATCCACCTAGAGAATCAATGAAAATAACATCTGATATTTTATCTTTTATTTCTGAAAAAATGCCAAAATTTAATAGTATTAGTATTTCAGGGTATCATATGCAGGAGGCTGGTGCAACAGCAGATTTGGAGCTTGCGTACACTCTTTCAAATGGAATTGAATATGTCAGGGCTGCACTAAATAAAGGTTTAGATATTGATAGTTTTGCTAAAAGATTTTCATTTTTTTGGGGAATTGGTATGAATCACTTTATGGAAATTGCTAAAATGAGAGCTGCAAGGTTCTTATGGCATGAGCTAATGAAGGAATTTGAACCAAAGGATCCAAGGTCTTTATGTCTTAGAGCTCATTGTCAAACAAGTGGTTGGAGTTTAACAGAACAAGAGCCCTTTAACAATATCACAAGAACATCAATTGAAACACTTTCTGCAGTTTTTGGAGGAACACAAAGTTTACATACAAACTCACTAGATGAAGCCATTGGATTACCCACTAAATTTTCATCAAAAATTGCAAGAGATACACAATTGATCATTCAAAATGAAATTGGAATTTGTAAAACTGTTGATCCATGGGGAGGCAGTTATTACATTGAATCTTTGACTGATGAATTAATTAAAAAAGCTAAAATTCATATAGATGAAATAAATAAAGCTGGGGGCATGAGAAAAGCAATAGAAAAAGGTATTCCAAAAATGAGAATAGAACAATCAGCAGCTAAAAAGCAAGCTAAAATTGATAATTCAGACCAAGTAATTGTTGGAGTAAATAAATACAAGCTAAAATTTCAAGATGAAATTAAGTTATTAGAAATAGACAATGAATTGGTATGTAAAAATCAAATCAATAAAATTAAAAAGTTAAAGAAAAATAGGAATAATGATGAGGTAAAAAAAATATTGAATGAAATAGAATTATGTGCAAAAAATAATAATAAAAATTTGCTAGCTTTAGCTGTGGAAGCAGCCAAAAAAAGAGCTACACTTGGTGAAATTAGTTTTGCAATTGAAAAAGTTTATGGCAGATATCAACCAAAAATAAAAAGTATTTCTGGCATATATAAGTCTAAAATGGAAAAAAATAAGTTATTTAAAGAGGTTATTCAACTTTCTGATAATTTTTCAGAAAATCAAGGAAGAAGACCAAGAATTTTAATTGCTAAAGTTGGTCAAGATGGACATGATAGAGGAGCTAAAGTAATAGCAAGCAGTTTTGCTGATATGGGTTTTGATGTTGATATAGGCCCCCTCTTCCAATCACCAAATGATGTGGTAAAACAAGCTATTGAAAATGATGTTCATGTAATTGGGATTTCGTCTTTAGCCGGTGGACATAAAACTCTTATTAAGGAATTGTTCCTCTATTTAAATGAATATCATTCTAATGAAATTATGGTTGTAATTGGAGGAATTATTCCAAAAGCTGATCACCAATTTTTAAAAAATTTAGGTGTTTCTGCAATTTTTGGTCCCGGATCAAATATTAATGAAATTGCTATAAAACTATTAAACTTATTACTTCAAAAAAAATAATTTTCTGTTAACATTTTTAAAATTACTTTAACAATATTTAGCCCCACACAACAGTAATTAATTGTAATTTTATTTTAAAATCAATTAATTTTGGGAAAAGCAATTGCAATTTCAAATCAAAAGGGTGGAGTTGGAAAAACCACTTCTACTGTCAATCTTGCTGCATCACTGGCAGCTTTAGAAAAAAAAGTACTATTGATTGATTTTGATCCACAAGCAAATGCTACTTCGTCCCTTGGAATTAAAATAGATTCTAAAAGTAAAACAATATATAATTTAATTGAAAAGGATTGCGAAGCAAATGATTGCATAAAAAAGACCAATCTAAAATACTTTGATATAATCCCTTCACATATTGACTTAATAGGAATTGAAATAGAATCTATTGACCTAGTTGAAAGAGAATATTTATTAAAAAATACAATTTCACCGCTTTTAGATATATATGATTATATATTAATTGATTGTCCACCATCTCTTGGCCTAATAACAATAAATGCTCTTACTGCTTCTAACTCAGTAATAATTCCAATTCAATGTGAATACCTTGCATTAGAGGGTTTAGGAAAATTATTAAATACAATAAAAAGTATTCAAAAATTACATAATGAGGATTTACAAATTGAAGGTATTTTACTTACAATGTATGATATTAGATTAAATCTATCCAACCAGGTTAAAAAAGAAGTTAAAATACATTTTAATCAAATGGTATTTAAAACCATTGTACATAGAAATGTCAAGCTTGGAGAGGCAACAAGCTTTGGCAAAAGCATAATTGATTATGATATCAGCAGCAAGGGTGCTAATAATTACTTAAATTTAGCACGTGAATTAATATCAAAAAATTCATAGATTTATGAAAAAGAAAGTATCCGTACTGGGTAGAGGATTATCATCAATATTAAACGACCCATCTAACAATAGCCTAAAAATTTCTGAGAAATCAAATCCAAATTATTCAAAAATTTCACTAAAAAAAATTTCACTAAACCCCAATCAGCCTAGAACAAATTTTAACAATGAAAACTTAAATGAATTAGTCCAATCAATTAAAAGTGTTGGATTAATTCAGCCCATAACTGTAAGGAAGATTTCAAAAAATGAATTTCAACTTATTTCTGGCGAAAGAAGATTTAGAGCATTTAAAAAACTAAATATTGGAAGGATTCCTGCATATATAAGAGATGTTAATGATCAGGAATCCCTAGAAATGTCATTAATAGAAAATATACAAAGGGACGACCTTGATTCAATAGATATTGCAATTTGCTATAAGAGATTAATTGAAGATATTAATCTTACTCAAGAAGAGCTTGGAAAAAAAATTGGAAAAAAAAGATCAACTATAAGTAACTATTTAAGGTTGTTAAAATTAAACCCCATTATTCAAAGCGGAATCAAAGATAATTTTATTTCTATGGGACATGGAAGAGCATTAATAAATATTGATGATAATAAACTTCAGATGAAAATTTATGAGACTATCATTAAAAAAAATCTTTCAGTAAGAAATACTGAAAGAATAATTAATGATCTAAAAAAAGAAAAACCTCTATCTAACTATATTGATAAATATCCAAAAGAAATCACTAGTGCCATAAAAAATTTAAGAAAAAAATATTCTTTTGGGTCTAATATTATTTTCAAAAAAAAATACTCAGGTAAATTTATAATTCCATTCAATTCATCGGAGGAGTTTTTAAAAATTAATAAAAATTTAAATGGTTAAAAATATTTTTTTACCAATATTTTTTCTTTTAAATATGAATATTTTTTCTCAGAAAGATTCATTAGATTACTCTAAAGAATTGGCACTCGGACCATCGAAATCAGCATTTTACTCGGCAGTGGTCCCTGGACTTGGTCAATTATACAATAAAAAATACTGGAAAATCCCAATAGTGTACGGAGGACTAGCTACAAGCATATATTTCTATCAAAAGAATAACAATGAATTTCATAGATACAGAGATGCATATAAAAGAAGATTAGGGGGTTTTTCAGATGATGAATTTTTTGGCAATGGTCCAAATCCACTAATTTCTAACGATGGATTAATTAGAGCTCAGAATACTTACAAAAGAAATAAAGAGTTGTCAATTTTAATAACACTTGGAATATATGTTCTAAATATTATTGACGCCAATGTCGATGCACACCTAAGACAATATAACTTGAACGAAAATCTTTCCATCAAACCCCTGATAGAATTTGATGAAATACGATCTAATTCTTCTTTTGGTTTATCTTTAAATATTAATTTATGAATAGCGTAATAGTTTTCTTTTTAATCGTAAGTACTTTGCATGGAGTTGGAACATGGAAGATATACAAGAGCGCCTCATACTATCCCTATATTGCCTTTATTCCTGTATATAATATTTTAATTTTATTGAAAATCATAAATAGACCAAAATGGTGGATTTTTTTAATGCTTATCCCTGTTATCAATGTTATAATTATTCCTGTCATTTGGGTTGAGATTTCAAGAAGCTTCGGTAAAAATTCATACAGTCATACTTTTTTATGTCTAGTTAGTTTAGGATTTTACAATTATTACTTGAATTATTTCACCCAGTTAGAGTACATTAAAAACAGAAGTATAAAACCAAGAAGTGCTAATGGTGAGTGGACCAGTTCAATTATTTTTGCTGTAATTGCTGCTACATTGGTTCACACATATTTTATTCAGCCATACACAATTCCTACGTCTTCACTAGAAAAGTCTCTTCTTGTTGGGGATTTCTTATTTGTTAGTAAGTTTCACTATGGTGCAAGAGTTCCAATGACACCTGTAGCAGCTCCAATGGTTCATGACACACTTCCAATAGTTAAAGTTAAATCCTATTTAAATAAAAATCAATTACCAATCATTGCTGAACTTCCTTATTTAAGATTTCCAGGAATTCAAAAAATTAAACGAAATGAAATAGTTTGTTTTAATTGGCCTGTTGACACCAATTTGAATATGTTTTACACTGACAAATCGTATTACAAACCCATTGATAAAAAAACTAATTATGTGAAAAGAGCTGTTGGAATTGCTGGGGACACACTTGAAATTATTGATGGATATGTTTATATCAACGGGGAAAAAAATATTTTACCAGAAAGAGCAAAGCTTCAATTTTCATATTTAGTTCAACCAAAAAAATACAGGTTCAGTCCCAATGATATGATCAAGAATTATGACATCACGGATTTTTTTGTAATACCACAAACCATTAATGGAAGTAAAAATTTAAATAATACATATTATTTTGCTGGAATAAGTGAAAGATCAGCTTCTAAACTTAGAAATCATCCAAATGTTTCTTCAATAGAGAGAAATATAAAAGAAAAGGGTGTCAGAGGTGATAATATTTTTCCACATGATAAAAGATATGATTGGAATTCTGATTTTTATGGTCCCATTTATATCCCAAAAAAAAATTCATCTATTCCAATTAACAAGTCAAATATTTCTGTTTACAAAAGATTGATTGAAGTATACGAAAACAATAAACTAGAGATAGATGGAGATAAAATCATTATCAATGATAAAGAAATATCAGAATATAAGTTTAAACAGGATTATTACTGGCTTATGGGTGATAACCGAGGAAATTCTCAAGATTCTCGAGCGTGGGGATTTGTACCATTTGACCATGTGGTAGGAAAACCAATTTTTAAGTGGCTCAGTATTGATTACAATGCAAAGGGATTAGATAAAATCAGATGGGAAAGAATGTTTACAACTGTTCATGGGAAAGGTATTCCTACTTCTTATTTTCCTCATTTTATCATAATTTTAATCTTATATTATCTGTTCTCATTCTTATATAAGAAATATAAAAAATGAGCTTAGTCATACACCCAACTTATTTTCCAAATATTTTATTTTTTTCAAAAATTCTAAATCACAATAAGATACTATTTGAGATAAATGATCATTATATAAAACAATCTCTAAGAAATAGAACTTCAATATATCACGCAAACGGAATATTAAACTTATCAGTTCCTGTGAGGTTCTCAAGTAAAAAAAACCAAAAATTTAAAGATATTGTAATCTGCAATGATACAGATTGGCAAAAAAAACATTTAAAATCAATAAAATTTGCCTATCGAAGCTCTCCCTATTTTGAATTCTATGAAAACCGATTTGAAAAAATTTTTACAAAAAAAGAAAAGTTTCTAATTGATATAAATTTAAAATCAATTGTATTACTTTTTGAATTGATTGATCGAAAACTGGTATATAATTTTACTGAAAAATATAATCAAATCTATAATGATTATGTTGATAGCCGTGAAATATCAAATTTTAATTTTTCTGATAAATCACTCTCGTTTAAAAAATATACACAGGTATTTGAAACAAAACATGGATTTAAAGAAAATTTAAGTATGCTAGATCTTTTGTTTAATTATGGATCAAATTATTTTAATTTTTTGATCAAATAATTATTTCTGTATAAATTGGTTTATGATCAGAATAATTAATTTCATAGGTTTTGAATTTATTTACTCTTAAAGATTTACTAATCATAATAAAATCAATTCTTAAAGGTATAAAATTGTAAAAAAATGTTGTGCCAAATCCATTCCCTTTTTCAATAAAACTATCCTTTAATTTTTTATTAAGTTGCCTATAAATATAGGAGAAAGCAGTATTGTTAAGGTCAGTTGAAAAGATAATATCATGAGGGCTTTTACTAATGTTTTTTTCTATTATTTCCAATTGATCTTGTTGTATTGAAAACGTTTTTGAAACACTTTCATAAAGTTCATTTCTGCTATTTTGAAATATAGTAAGATGTTTAGTATTGGTTAAAGAAAATGACTCAAGATGTACATTGTAAATCCTAATTATTTTTTTATTGATTTCAATATCAACATATATTGCACTGTTTGATCTACTACCTAAATCAATTATCTCTGAATTTATAATAGGAAATTTAGAATAAATTACCTGACCATAATTTATATTATCTCCCCTTAAGTATTCATATTTATAAGGGTGATTAGGCATAATTAAAACATTATTTCTATATTCTTGGAGACAAATAATGTCTGCATCTTTTTCGACTAGAAACTTATTAATATCATTTTCAATTTCTGAATTATCAATCCACTTGTAGAGATTAAAGAGTCTAACATTATAACTTAAAACAGAAATTTTATCGTCTGTAGCATAGACTGAGTTATTAGAAAAATTTATAAAATTCTGTAATGTAGCATGCCCAATAAGAAGAACAAAAAGTGATAAAAAAAACTGTTTTTTTAACTTGTAAATCCAGAAAAAAATAAAAATAAAATTCAATGTGATTAAAATGGGAGTAAACAAGCCAATCACAGAAAGAAATGAAAAAATCCTAGGTGGTATAAAAGGGATTATTAAGGAAAGCAAAAAAATTAATGCTACTAATGTGTTTACAAAAAATATAATTTTTTCGGATAAAGAAAGATTATTCATTTCTTATCTTTTTGTCTAAATAAAAAATCTTTTTCCTTAGAAGTTAAGCTATCATATCCTCTCTTACTAATTTTATCTAAAATATTATCTATCTCTTTTTGTTTATTTGTCTGCTTCACTGGTTTAGGTTTTTTATATTTTTTTGGAAACCCATAGATTGAAAAATAATAAAAGGTTCCAACAAGATAGCCACCAATATGAGAATATATTCCAAATTCTCCGGGGGACAAAAACCTTAGAAAGTCAGTGAATAAAATTAATGACATCAAATATTTAAATTTAATATTGAATCTGAATAATCTTAATTCCATATTAGGTGATAAGAAAAAAAGAAAAATTAATAAAGATGAAATACCAGCTGAAGCTCCAATTAAAATATTCTGAGAATTTGAAAAAAATAAGAAAATTATAGAGCCCAAAATAATCCCAACAAAAAAAAGATAAATCGTAATTTTTTCCCCAAGTAAATTACTTATCGAATTATATGAGAAAAATAGAAGAATTAACATAAATATCAAATCAAAAATCCCTTGATGGATAAAAGCGTGTGTAATTATTGACCACGGATTATATACTAAATTGGAACTAAGTGAAAATAAGTCCAAAAAATCACCATCAAGCTTAAATAAAAAAGATAGTCTATAAATTAAAAAAACAAATACATTTGCGATAGCAATCTTTTGCGCAAAATTTAAATTACTAATATCAAAATTAATCCTGTCAAATATTCTCATCAATACCACCTATTTTTATTAAATCTATCTTTTTTCCAGTAATACATAATTATAAATCCTGTCAAAGCTCCACCCAAGTGGGCAACATATGCAGTATTACTGGGACTAAATATAGCTTGTCCAGTAATTGCTGAAAAAAGGTCCATAATTATAATTGCGGGAATAAAGTACTTAGCTTTAATAGGAATTGGTAAAAACAGTAGCATTAATTTACTTTCAGGAAAAAACATTGCAAATGCTACTAATATACCCATTATTGCACCGGATGCACCAACCATTGTCGAATTAAAATTTGAAAAAATTGAAGCTACTTTTTCAATTCCTATATTATTAACTAAAGAATTAATCTCTGGTTTACTTTTGTTATTTAATATCTTGATTATTTCTGCTGATTCATAACCATTATTAACAAAAAACTCCAAATCAACATAGTAATTGTAATATAAAAAAGCTAATTGCGAAACAGCAGCCCCCAGACCACAAGTTAAGTAGAAAAATAAAAAATTTTTTGATCCCAAGATTGATTCCACAGATGAACCAAACATCCAGAGGGCAAACATATTAACTAAAATATGTGGCAAATTTCCATGCATAAACATATGAGTCAAAATTTGCCAAAATTTAAAATTTGTATTTTCAGGAAAGTATAGTCCAAACAACGAATAGATAAATTCACTATTTAATGATAGAAAAGTTCCCAGAAAGAAAATAATATTAATTATCAAAAGCTGTTTGACTGTAGGGGAAATTCTATACATTACTTAAACATATTTTCAATATCATTAACGCTCATTTTTACAAAAGTTTTTTTATTAAATGGACATCTGGACGCATCTTTGCACGCAAATAAAGCATTAATAATAAATTCCTGTTCTTTAATATCAAGAATCTTTCCATTTTTAATGGACATAGATTTTGATAGGATTTTTGAAAAAAGATCTAATTCACTAAAATTATCAATTGGGGTTTCATTTTGCAGGTTGATCAGTAAATTGTCAATATAAAATTTCAAATCATTCTCTTTTAAAAAATTTGGTAAAGCTGATATGATTAAATTGTCTTTGCTGAAATTAAATTCAATGCCAAAGATTTTTAATTGATCCTCATTATTTTTTAATATCCTAATATCCTGAGGACTGTATTCAAGTTGTGATGGATAGAGTAATTTTTGTGAGTTGTTTTTATCAGAACTAATTAACTTTAAGAATTTTTCATATAATATTCTCTGGTGAGCACGCTCTTGATTTATAACAATTATTGAGGATTTTGTTTTATTTATTATATATTTCTTATTAAACTGAATAATCTGATTTTTAATAACGGAATTATTTATATCCTTAAAATCCAATTGGGTAATGTTCTCAGAATCTGATGAAAATTGTAAGATCTGTGTATCCTCTTCAAAATTGTTATTTACATTAATTGCTGAAATAGTTTTATTTTTTTCAAATGGATTGTAATTAGAATTAATTTCAATACCAAGAGGACCACTTCGAGAATCTTTTTCAAAATCATAAGGGACATCTAGATTTTTATCGCGTTCAAAATCAAGTAAAGGAGAAATATTATACTGACCAAGACTATGCTTTATTGATGATCTCAATATTGCGTAAATAGAATGCTCATCTTCAAATTTAATTTCTGTTTTTGTGGGATGAATATTGATGTCAATAGTTTTTGGATCAACATCTAAATGTAAAAAATATGATGGATTGTAATTAGTATCAATTAAACCTTCAAAGGCTGCTTTGACTGCATGATTTAGATATGGGCTTTTAATAAATCTATTATTTACAAAAAAATACTGCTCCCCCCTGCTTTTTTTTGAAAATTCAGGTTTAAAAACAAAACCGTTCAAACGAAGTATTTCAGTTTCTTCGTTAATTGGAACTAGCTTTTCATTAGTTTTATTTCCAAAAAGCTCAATAATTCTTTTCTTAAAAGTTGATCTTTTTAGGTTATAAATTTCATTTCCGTCATTAAAAAAAATGAAACCAACCTCAGGGTGGGATAACGATATCCTGAAAAACTCATTCATTATATGTTTATTTTCAACATTATTAGACTTTAGAAACTTTCGTCTGGCAGGAATATTAAAAAATAAATTTTTTACTAAAATTTTAGTTCCTTTTTCTGCAACAACAGACTTAATTGAAACCAGTTGACTTCCATTCATGTCAATTTGAGTACCCAACTGATCATTTTCTTGTTTTGAGATAAGTTGAGTGTGAGCAATTGCAGAAATACTAGCTAAAGCTTCCCCCCTAAAGCCTTTGGACTTAATATTATATAAATCATTTGCTGATGATATTTTAGATGTAGCATGTCTATTAAAGCAAATCTTAGCATCTTCCTTGTTCATACCAATTCCATCATCTGAAACCAAAATTGAAGTTTTTCCTGCATTTTTAATCTCTACATGAATTTTTGAGGATCTAGCATCAATTGAGTTCTCTAATAACTCTTTTAACACTGATGCAGGTCTTTGAACAACCTCTCCAGCAGCTATTTGATTAGCGACATTTTCAGGAAGTATGTTTATAATATTTTTCACTAATAAGAAAAATTAAATGACAAAAAATAACAAGAGTATAAAAACCAATATTATAAGAATAATTAACAATCTTACTCTGACATATTTTTCAGATCCTTTCTTAAAATCATTTATAGCATTTCTAAATTTTTTTCTAAAACTATTATTGTGACCAACAGTCGTTCTAAATTCTTCAAACTTGGGCTTTATTTTTCTTGGAACAGTTGACTTATCATTTGATAAATGCTGCTCAGAGAATCTTCCAGAGTAACTGTAACGTTTGTTTTTCCTCAATTTAAAAAGACCCACGGGTTAAAATTATGAATTAAACTAATATAATAAATATCTTATTTAAAGGAAGCCATTTTTATAGCTGCTATTGCAGCCTCAGTTCCTTTATTACCATATTTTCCACCTGATCTTTCAGAAGACTGGACTTTATTGTGATCTGTTAATACACAAAAAATAACGGGTATATCACTTTCTATATTTAGCTGCATAATTCCATTTGAGACAGAACTGCAAATATATTCATAATGATCAGTGTCCCCTTTGATAACACATCCTATTGCAATAATAGCATCAAAGTTTTTTTTCAAAATCTGTTTACACCCATATACCAATTCAAAACTTCCAGGAACCCAATTCACAAAAATATTTTTTTTGGTTATCCCGTTGCTTATTAACTCTTTTACTGCTCCTGATAATAAATTATTTGTAATATCGGAGTTCCATTCAGACACAACAATTCCAATCTTCAAATTAGAATAATTTGGGATATTATACTTTTCTAATGAAAAATCAAATTTGTTATTTGTACTCATAATCTACTTAAGGGCCTCCGCTTTGGAAATATATACATCAATATTTTTGGCTTGAGGACTATCAGAATATTCATACTTAATTTTTGTAAAATTATCAAATGCACTAGAAAATTTCCCTAATTCAAGAGCTGTAATACCTGATTTAAATAAATAAATTGGAGTTGTATAATTATTGTTACTAACACTATAAGCTTTAGTATAAAATTCATAGGCTTCTTCATATTGATTTAATTCAGAAAAGGAATCTCCAATGGATCCTAAAGAAATTGATGACAACATAATATCATTTGACTCAAATTTAGACAAGTACTTAATTGCATTTTGATAGTCATTCCTTTTTAAATATATCATACCAATATAATAATTGGCAAGATTGCCAGCTTTAGTTCCACTAAATTGATCAGCCAATTCAATAAAGCCAATATTATCATCATTACCACTTAAAGCAATATCAAAAATAGAGTCATTTTCAGTAGGAAGAGCTTCCTCAAATTTTTGCTGAGAAAAATAAATTTCATTTGCAGCATTTATCTCATTTGGCTCAACAATAAAATTAGTATAGGCGTAGTAGGAGGCTAGAGTAATAACAACCATGCCAATCAAGGTTAGAATTTTATTTTGATTTTTTTCTACCCAAACCTGCGTTTTGGAAGAACCGTCATCTAATGATTTAAATACATTTGCGGTTGCAGATTTATTTTCAATCTCCTCTAACCTATTCGGTTTGACTTTACCTTTAAAACCCCTTTTTTTATATGTTGCCATAATGAATAAATAAGTGCGTAAAAATAAAGTTTTTATTGATAATAATGGATAATTTATTTGTTATTTTTGAATTATTCATTTGCATTTATAAAGAAATAATTAAGTAATCAATCTTATGTTTTTAGAAAAACTGTTGTTGAACAACTACAAAAACTTTAGTGATATAAAATTCAATTTTGAAACTAAAATTGTTTGCTTTACTGGTCTAAATGGGGTTGGAAAAACTAATATATTAGACGCTATATATCATCTCTCTTATACTAAAAGCTATTTTAATTCAATTCAAGCGGACAATATAAAGCACGATCATGAATACATGACTATAACTGGACTCTATAAAAAGGATAACAAAGAGGAAAAAATAACACTTTCCCTAAAAAGAAATGAAAAAAAGGTATTAATGAAAAATGGAAAAAAATATAAAAAATTTATTGATCACATTGGACTAATACCTGCTGTTATAATATCACCTATTGATAGGAATTTAATCTCTGATGGAAGTGATATTAGGCGAAAATTTATTGATGGAATTATTTCTCAAAATGACAAGGAATTTTTATTTAATTTAATTGAATACAATAGGACATTAAAACAAAGAAACAAGGCGTTAAAATTATTCTTTAATGATAAGAAAAAACTGGTTTCCACCCTAGAAATATATAATTTCAAACTTTCAAAATTAGGTTTAAATATTTACAAAAAGAGAAATGATTTTTTGAAAGAGTTTATTCCCATTTTTAAGAACAGATATTTTGAATTAAGTAACAATAAAGAGTTAGTTGATATTGATTATAAAAGTGATTTAAATAATGAAGAAGAATTTTCTAAAATTCTAAATAACTCAATCGAAAATGACCTGAGATATAAGTATACAACAAAAGGAATCCATAAGGATGACCTATTATTTTTAAAAGATAAAAATTCTGTCAAGAAATTTGCTAGTCAAGGACAACAAAAATCTTTTTTAATAGCTTTAAAGCTAGCTCAGTTTGATTATTTATCTAAAGGAAATAAAAAACCAATTTTACTATTGGATGATATATTTGATAAACTAGATGACGTTCGAGTTGAACAAATAATTAAATTAGTAAATGATGATTATTTTAATCAGATATTTGTAACTGACACAAATAAAGAAAGATCAGAAAGTATCATTAAGAAGGTAAATAAATCCTATAAAATCTTTCAGATATGAAAAGGCTTATTATTTTATTTTTCTTTACACTAAGCTGCGATAACCATGTAAATATAGATTTTATTAATGGATATTGGGAAATAGTTTCCGTTTCAAAAAATAATGAATTTATCAAGGAATACCCCTTTAGCAATGCAGTTGATTTTTTCATGATTGACAGTCTAAATAACGGTTTTAGAAAAAAAATAAAACCAAAAATTAATGGAAGCTTTGAAATCACTTTACATGAAATTCCAATATCAATAAAAAACAATAATAATTCTTATGAAATTAAATATTTTTCAGCTGGAAATCAATATACAGAAACAATCAACAGACTGGATAAAAATAGACTTATTATAAAAAATAGCGAAGGAATAATTTTTTCCTACAAACGTTTTGAAAAATATTTTAATGATGGAAAATAATGATTTGAAAGAGCTAATTAATATTTTTTTAGAAAAAAATAACTTAAAACAGGGAGTTACAAATGTAGATATAAGTAATGCTTGGTTTAAAATGATGAAAAATGGGGTTGCAAATTATACACAGGAAGTTAAATTGAAAAATAAAATCCTTTACATAAAATTAAGTTCTCCAGCACTAAAACAAGAATTAAGTTATGGCAAACAGAAACTAATCAATATGATCAATAAAAAATTGAAAAATAAAATTGTGGAAAAGATCACGTTTTATTGAAAAATCTCTTCTTCCTCAAAGTGAAAATTAGACTCAATGATAGCATTTTCATCACTATCACTACCATGTATAGCATTTTCACTGATTGAATCAGCAAATAAGTTTCTTATCGTTCCCTTTTCAGCCTCGAGGGGGTTTGTTGAACCAATTAATTTTCTAAAATCTTCAACTGCATTTTCCTTTTTTAAGACGGCTGCAACAATAGGCCCACTAGTAATGTAAGATATTAAATCACCAAAAAAAGGTCTTCCAGAATGAATCGAATAAAATTTAGAGGCATCCTCAGTACTTAGTCGAGTGTACTTCATAGCAATAATTTTAAAACCGTCTTGAATAATTTTATCGATTATTTTCCCAATGTTTCCTTTAGAAACTGAATCGGGTTTTAACATTGTAAATGTGATATTTTTCATATTTTTTCTTTGGGCGCAAAAATAAGACTTTTTCTTAATTTAGCGTTACAGTTTTTTATGATTATATTCGCACTTTATGGATGACAATCAAATTAAAAAAATAAAGGATTTATTATCCAAAGAAAAAACAATTGTAATTATTCCCCATAAAAATCCTGATGGTGATGCAATTGGGTCAAGTACTGCTTTAGATTCTTATTTAAAAAAATTAGGTCACAAATCATTAATAGTTTGCCCAAACCATTTTCCAAAATTTTTGAATTGGATGGATCCCAAGAAAAAAATTAAAATCTTTGAAGACAATAATGAACTAAAGCATAAAATTTTAAATTGTGACATAATCTTCAACTTAGATTTTAATAATCTTTCTAGAATTTCATCAATGAAAGATTGTGTTGAAGCTTCACAGGCTATCAAAATAATGATTGATCATCACGAAAATCCGAAAAATTATTGTGATTTTACGTATTCTGATCCTAACATGAGTTCAACATGCGAGATGGTCTATCATTTTATATCAATGCTTGGGGATGAAAATCTTATTGATTATTCAATTTCTGAATCTTTATACGCAGGAATTATGACTGATACGGGGTCATTTAGATTCCCAGCCACTACCCATGAAACTCATTATGTGGTTTCAAAACTTTTAAAAAATGGAATATCTCATTCGGAAATACACAATCACATATATGATAATAACAAATTATCAAAAATTAAACTCCTAAGTCATTGTCTTCAAAAAATTGAAATTTTAAAAAATTTTAAAACCTGTTTTCTCTTTTTAACAAGAGATGAACTTGAAATGTTTGATTACGAAAAAGGAGATACTGAAGGAATTGTAAATTATGGTTTATCCATTGAAAACATAAAATTTGCAGTTATTTTCAAGGAAAATATTAATGACAATTCAGTTAGAATTTCTCTCAGATCTAAAGGGGATTTTGATGTAAATAAGTTTGCGAAAGATATTTTTAATGGAGGTGGTCATAAAAACGCTGCTGGTGCTGTTAGCAAATTAAATATGCAGCAAACTATAAATCTTTTTAAAAAATCACTTAATAAATATAAAAATCAACTAAACTAGTACAATATGAAACTTAAATTTATCTTATTTTTCTTACTAAACTCAATAATATTTTCCTGTAATAATCAATACAATGAACTGGAGGATGGAGTTTACGCTGAAATTAATACTTCTCTCGGTACAATGCTCATCCAATTGAATTACAAAGAAACGCCTGTGACCGTTGCTAATTTTATTGCTCTTAGCAAAGGAACCCACCCTGATGTGAAACAAGATTTCAAAGAAAAAAAATTCTACAATGGATTGATTTTTCACAGGGTAATGGATAAATTTATGATTCAAGGGGGTTGTCCTCTTGGAAATGGCTCAGGAAATCCTGGCTATACATTTGATGATGAGATTAACCCAAATCTAAAACACGATAAAGCCGGAATATTATCAATGGCAAATAGTGGTCCTGCAACAAACGGTAGTCAGTTTTTTATTACAGAAGTTCCAACACCATGGCTTGACGGAAAACATACAGTTTTTGGTCAGGTAATCTCTGGGATTGAAATTCAAGATAAAATTTCTAACGTAAAAACTGCAATTGCTAACAGACCGGAAAATGATGTAATAATTAATTCTGTAAATATTATTAAGATCGGTGAAAGTGCTAATAATTTTGATGAAGTTTCTGTTTGGATTAATGAGGAACCTAAACTGGAAAATAGAAGGATTGAAATAGAAAAAGCAAAAAGAGAGGAATTAACTAAGCAATTAGAAAAACTTTCCAAAGGTTACACAACTACTAATTCAGGATTAAAATATAAAATTTTAGTTTCTACAAAAAATAAGAAAGCAGTCAATGGAAATAATGTAAAAGTACATTATACAGGTAAATTAATGGATGGTAATATTTTTGACTCTTCCCTTAGAAGAAACTTACCATTTGAATTTAAAATTGGTGAAGGAAGGGTAATCAGAGGTTGGGAGGAGGCCCTTCAAATCCTAAGAGTTGGAGAAAAAGCCTCTTTTATCATTCCCAGCAATTTAGCCTATGGTCCAAGAGGAGCTGGTGGTGTTATTCCTCCCAATGCGACCTTAATTTTTGAAATTGAGCTTCTAGAAATAACTAATTAGATTTTGGTATATTTTTTAAAATTTCTTTGAAAAAGATCCAAAATTTCTGAGTTGACTTTACAGATGCTCGTTCGTCTGGAGAATGTGCACCTAAAATTGTAGGACCAAAGCTTATCATTTCCATGTTAGGATAATGTGAACCAATAATACCACACTCGAGACCTGCATGAATAACATTAACTTTAGGTTTATTTGTAAAAAGTCTTGTGTAAGAAGAAATCGCATTTTTTAAAGTTTCTGAATTGATATTTGGTTCCCAGCCAGGGTAACCACCAGAAAGACTACATTTACATCCGATCTTGGTGAAAATATTAGAAATCTTAGCAGAAAGCTCCATTTTAGAAATTTCAACAGATGATCTTGTTAAACATGTTAGTAATAATTCAGAATTCTTGAATTGAATATTTGCTAAATTATTTGAGGTTTCAACAAGACCATCAACAGAATTACTCATTTTATATACCCCATTTGGACAATCATTAATAGCGTTAATTAAAGCACTTGAATCTAGAGAATTTAATTGATCATCATAAAAATCTACTATTATCGATGTTAAACTAAAATTTGGGTCAGTTGGTTTTAAATCTTTCTGGTTTTGCAAATTAATTTGTGATAATAACTTTTGAACTTCATCTATTTTATCATTGTTGATGGAAATTACAACATTACATTCTCTAGGAATGGCATTTCTTAATCCTCCTCCACTTATCTCACAAATATTTAATGAACATAAAGTGTATATTTCAGCTAATACAGAAAATAAAATTTTGTTTGCATTACCCAAGCCTTTATGAATTTCTGCTCCAGAATGCCCACCAGTAAGACCGTCTATTGTGATTTTTAAAAAAGATTGATCAGCTCTGGGTGTTTCTAATTGAAATTTCTTACTCACTGTAATATCAATTCCCCCAGCACATCCGATACAAATTTCATCATCTTCTTCTGTATCCAGATTTAATAAAATTTTTCCATTTAATATTGAATCTGAAAGGTTTAAGGCACCTGTCATTCCAGTCTCTTCATCTATTGTAAAAAGTGCTTCTATTTTAGGGTGGGAAATTTTACTACTTTCTAAGATACCCATAATTGCCGCAACACCAAGACCATTATCAGCCCCAAGAGTTGTTCCTTTGGCTTTAACCCAGCCGCTTTCAACATACATCTGAATACCTGACTCATCAAAGTTAAATTGAACATCCTGATTTTTTTCATGAACCATATCAACATGAGATTGCAAAACAATAGTTTTTCTATCACCCATATCACTTGTAGCATCTTTGAAAATGACCAAATTTCCAATGTTATCACGTGAGTAACTTAGATTATTATTTTCTGCAAATTTTATTAAGAAATTGATAATCTTTTCTTCCCTTTTAGAAGGCCTTGGAACACTATTTAAAGAAACAAAATTCCTCCAAATAGACGTTGGCTCTAGTTTTGAAACCTGACTATTCATTTTACAAAATTAAAGAATAAATAATTTATAAATTAGTAAAAACTAAAAATGAATAGAAAACTTAAAGTTTTTTTTTCTGTCTCTTTTATTCCTTTAATATATTTTATTGGATTAATCAAGAATGAAAACTTATTTATAGAGAATTTTTATTCAAACTCCTTATATATATTCATCTCTGAAAAATTAAGAATTTTAAATTATTGGACTGATATTCCTATTGGTGATTTAATTTATATTTTAATGTTTCTCTTTATTTTTTACAAGATTTTCCAGAGGGCGAAATCTTTGAGAAACTTATTAATCGAATTAGGTGCTCTATTAACAATAATAACAATTTTATTTTATTTTTTATGGGGAATAAATTATAAACGTGTAAGTATTAAAAATAAAATTGTATCAAATCAAGAAGTTGATATTGTTAAGCTTGTGGATTTCACAAATCAATTAATTGATAAAATAAATAAAAAACACCTCGATTTATTTAATTTGGATTCAATAATTCCTATTGATAACAGATCTTTTGAGGAAATTAAAAATACATCTGTATCAGACTTTAAAAATTTAAATACTTTAAAGCTAGACAGTATTCAAAATTTTGATTACACGTATCCATCAATTAAAAAATCTTTATTTAGCTCTGCACTAACTTTTATGGGTTTCAGTGGTTATATCAACCCATTTACTGGGGAAGCTAACATCAATACAAAAATTCCAAAAAATAGTATCCCATTTGTGATCAATCATGAAATTGCACATCAACTGGGAACTGCCAGTGAAAAAGATGCAAATTTTATTTCATATATATCATTACTAAATAGTTCAAATCAATTTCATGAATTTTTAGCGCTTTCTTACTCTCTTAGGGTATGTTTAAATGAACTTTACATTAATGATAGAGATAGTTATTCGAATTCCATGAAAAAAATAAATATTGGAATACTAAATAACTACAAACAAACCCAAAATTTTTGGAGTAAATATAATGGTCCTATTGAAGTAATTTCAAAAAATATTTATGATAAATTTTTAAAACAAAATGATTTAAAAAATGGAATCAAAAATTATGGTGAAACAATTTCATTAATTTTAAGTTATCATAATGTAAAATGAAAAGTAAAAAGATATCCAGCATAGAGAATAAAAGGCTTAAAGATTTAATAAAACTTTCAAAAAAATCTAAATTTAGAAACAAAACAAATTTATTTATTGTAGAGGGTTTAAAGGAAATTAATGCATCAATTGAAAATAATTATGAGATTAAATCATTGTTTTATGACCCAACAATAATTGAATTAAAAAAAATCAATATTCCAATCAATACAGAAGTAATTGAAGTATCTAAAAACATTTATAAAAAAATTAGTTTTAGATCATCAACTGAAGGAATTATTGCTGTAACAAAAAGAAAAAACT
>CABZIT010000013.1 GCA_902525795.1 uncultured Bacteroidota bacterium | reverse complement strand
AGGGTCAGAAATTTTTAGGTGACTGACTGGTATTCCGTGATAGGAGAACAATATATGGTCATATTCGATATTTTTAATTGAATCCCTTATTTTTTTAGAAAGTAATTTTATGTATTCTGGATCATTATAAAAAGGGTCAATAAATGATATATTATTATCAGGGAAATTTTTCTCGGCTTCATCTTTTACTTTTTCAACTACTGTTTCATATGATGACATTGCATAGTGAGGGTATAGAGGTAAGACCACTATATCGCGAACTCCTTTATTATTCAGTTCAGTGAGCCCTTTTACTATACTCATTGAACCATATCTCATGGCAAGAGAAACATGAACATTTAGAATTTTTGATATTTTTTTGAATAACCTTTGAGAAAGAACAATTAATGGAGATCCCTCTTTCCACCATATTTTTTTATAGGCCTTGGCCGATTTTTTTGGCCTGAAGTTGAGGATTATTAATTTGACTAAAATCCATCTAAAAAGATAACTTTTACCAATAACTCTTTTATCCATCAAAAATTCATCAAGATATTTCTTAACATCTGGAATCGATGTACTATCGGGTGAACCTAAGTTGATTAGTAATAACCCTTTCATTATATAGTTTTAGAATATGTTCCAATTTTTGTATCCATCAGTGGGTCAAATTCCATTGCAATGTTTCTTATATATAATCTAGCATCATTAGAAATGGTGACTTTGTCGTTTTCAATTTTCATGAAACTTAGATCTACAAAATCTTTAAATTTTTCTTTATCAAAGGCTATTACTTGCTTAATTTTATAAATATTAGTTTCAAACCTTTCAGCAATTTCATAAAAATCAACATAATAATTACACATGACTGAATTTATAACATCTCTGATTATTTTTTCATTTTGAGTAAGTTTATATCCCCTCAATACGGCAGTATTGTTATCATTAATTTTTTTGATGTATTGAGCTGCATTTTTTACATTTTGACTGTAGGCAGAAAAAAGTTGAGATATTGATGAGGCGCCAAAACCATAAACTTGTCCGGTTGTTTTAGTTGTGCAGTATCCTTGAAAATTTCTATGAAGTTGGTTATTTTTTAGCGCTAAATAAAATTCGTCATCTGGTCTACAAAAGTGGTCCATTCCAATTGGTACATATCCAGCATCTGTAAATTTTTTAAATGCATTATTGTACATTTCTGCTTTTTCTTTTGAAGACGGGAAGCCAATATTTTCTAATATTTTTTGTCTTGGAAGAATGGATGGAACATGTGCATATGAGAATGTCACAATTCTGTCAGTATTCAAAGAAATTGCTTTGTCTATTGTTTCATTAAAACCTTTAACAGTTTGTAGGGGTAATCCATAAACAAGATCAATATTAGTCCCTGAAAAACCTTCATAGTGAATTTTGTTAATTATTTTATCTATTGGATGTTTGGGTCTTCTTCTATTTATTGCGTCTAAAACTTCATCTTTAAAGTCTTGAATTCCAAGAGAAATTCTATTAAATCCATAGCTTTTTAACAATTCAACATGCTTGTAATCTAAATGAGCTGGGCTGCATTCAATAGCCATTTCATATTCATTATTTAAATTGAAGCATTCTAGAATTTTTTTTGTAATTCTTTGAATGTATTTTAATGAAATAGCATTTGGGGTTCCTCCTCCCCAATGTATTTGCGTGAGTTTTCGGTTTTTATCAATAAACTTTGATACAAAGTCAATTTCTTTGATTAGGGCATCAACATATCTCTCTAAAAAAGGTTTTGTAAATCCTGATTCAGTCGTACATCCGCAGAAGTGACAAATTTGAGGGCAAAAAGGTACGTGAATGTATACAGAGACATTTTCTGGTTTTTCATTGTTTGATTGTATTACCGAACTGATAAAATCTTGATCACTGTAGTTTTCTGAAAAATGGGTAGCGGGAGGGTATGAGGTATAGCGTGGTCCCTTTTTATTGTATTTGTTCAGTAATTTATTGTCAACTTTCATTTTACCTATTCCAGTTGTGATTTTTGATCCAATCAACAACAAAATTTACATTATTTACATCAATACCAGGAATAAAACCATGTCCTAAGTTAAATATCCAATCAGTATTTTTTTCTCCAAAACTTGTCAAGCTAACAAGGTATCTTTCTATTTCCTTTTTGTCTGAGAAAAATATTCGTGGGTCCATATTTCCTTGAATTCCAACTTTATAGTTTAGCAATGTTCGTGCCGATTCAAGAGGAATTTGCCAATCAATGCTGGTAACATCACAAATATCTTGATTTAAATTTTTTAGACCCATATTATAATTCTTGGGAAAAAAAATTGTTTTGCAATTTTTATCCATTGCGGCATTTAGAATTTTTTTAGAGAAAGGAAGAACAATTTCAGTATACATTTTTTCAGGAATTATACCGCAATAGGTTTCAAATAATTGAAAGCAATCAATTCCACTTTCGACTTGTTTATTAACATATTCAATGGATGCTTCAGTAATTATTTCCATTATTTTAATGCATTTTTTCTTCTCTTTGTATAGCAGTTTTATTACATGATTAAAATCTTTATTTGATTCGTCTCGTCTAAACATAAACAAAAATGTTGTAAGTGGACCGCCGCAGAAACCAATTAAAGGCACCTCAGGTCGTTGCAATTTTATTTCTTTTATATTCTTGTAAATGTAATCTAGCTTATCAGGATTAAATTTTAAATTTTCAAAAATGATATTTTCATTTAGGGCGTTGTGAAATTTAGGACCTTTTGTAGTAAATTCAAGTTCTAATCCTAAAGCTTTGGGAATTACTAAAATATCTGAAAAAAGAATTCCCGCATCTACTCCTAGATCATCAATCGGAAGGAGAGTGACTTTAGCTGCTAATTCTTTATTTTGCATCATTTCATCAAAACTATATTTCTGTTTTAATTTCAAATAAGAAGGTAATATTCTTCCTGCTTGTCTCATGAACCAAACAGGTGGGCGAGAAGTTACATTTCCATTAATATTTTCAATAAATATATTTTTTTTCATCATATCGATTGAAGTGATTTTTTATTAGAGCTGATAATTTTATCAATGTCCTTAGTACTATATACTGAGGAAATAAACATACATTCAAATTGTGATGGAGGTAAATATACTCCTTCATCTAACATTGATTTGAAGTATTTTGCATACATATCCAAATCACATGTGATTGCATCATTATAATTTTCAATTTTTTCATTTTCAGTAAAAAATAAAGTCATCATAGAACCTGCTCTATTAATTATAGCTTTTGTTCCGGTTTCATGAATATTTTGCATAAATCCTTCATGTATTTTTTTTGAAATAGATTCGAGTTTATCAAAAAGTTTTTCATTTAGTCTATTTAGTACAGAGAGACCAGCACTCATAGCTAATGGATTTCCTGAAAGTGTTCCTGCTTGATATACCGGTCCGGTAGGGGCTAAGTAATCCATAATCTCAGCTTTGCCTCCATAGGCACCCACGGGAAGTCCACCACCAATTATTTTCCCTAAAGTTGTTATGTCCGGAATTACATCGTATAACTGCTGAGCTCCACCTTGAGAAAGTCTAAAGCCACTCATTACCTCATCAAATATTAATAATGATTTATTCTTATCACATAACTTTCTAAGCTCAATTAAAAAATCTTTTCTGGATTGAACTAAGCCCATATTTCCAGCCACCGGTTCAATTATAACAGCAGCAATTTTACCTAAATTTTTTTTGAATTGTTTAGCTACAGATTCAATTGAGTTAAATTCAGCAATAATTGTATCCTTCGCAGTATTTTTAGTTACCCCTGGGCTATCAGGTAATCCTAAAGTCATTGCCCCTGAGCCGGCTTTAATTAAAAAACTGTCTCCGTGACCGTGATAATTTCCTGCAAATTTTAAAATTAAGTTTTTAGAAGTATATCCCCTAGCTAGTCTAATTGCACTCATTGTTGCTTCAGTTCCTGAATTTACCATCCTCACCTTTTCAATGGAAGGAACTAATTCAATGATTTTTTTTGCCATTTCAGATTCAATTTCTGTAGGTGCACCATATGTTGTTCCTCTTTTTAGATAATCACTAATTTTGGATTGAGTAGTCTTATCAGAATGTCCAAAAATAAGTGGACCCCAAGATGAGATACAATCAATGTATTCATTACCATCAATATCATAAATTTTACTTCCTTTTCCATAATCAAAAAAAACAGGATTGCATTTCACACTTTTAAATGCTCTCACAGGCGAATTTACCCCACCAGGGATCAATTCTTGAGACTGCTTAAATGCATTAATGCTTTTATTGTAATTCATTGGATCTTAAATATTTTACAACATCTAGTGCATGATAGCTTATTATTGCATTTGCACCAGATCTTTTGATAGAATGTAATATCTCCAAAATTGTCCACATTTCATCAATAAAGTCGTTTTTTGATGCGCTTTTAACCATTGTATATTCTCCGCTAACATTATATGCAATTATGGGAATATTAAATCTTTCTTTGATTCTGTAAATTATGTCTAGATATGATAAAGCAGGTTTAATAATAACCACATCCGCACCTTCGTTTATATCAAGTTTAACTTCGTTTATTGCCTCTTCAGAATTTTTAAAATTCATTTGGTAAGTTTTTCTATCTCCAAAGGAAGGACTGCTTTTTGCAGCATCTCTAAATGGTCCATAAAATGCGGAACTGTATTTAACAGAGTACGGGAAAATAGGAATCTTTTCAAATTTGTTATTATCTAACATTTCTCTTATTGCTTTCACTCTTCCATCCATCATGTCTGAAGGTGCTAATGCATCTGCACCACTTTTAGCTAAAATTAAGGATTGACTGGAGAGGGTTTTAAGAGTTGCATCATTGTCTACATCGTTATCGATTATTGTCCCACAGTGCCCATGAGCTGTATATTCGCAATTACATACATCCGCAATAATAAATATTTGATCATTAAATACGTTTTTTAATTCTTTAATTGCTTTAGGAATTATACTATTTGAGCTGCAGGAAATTTCTCCCGTGTCATCCTTTTCCGTTGGAATTCCAAATAAAATGATTGATTTTATTTTATTTTGAATAAGTTCTTTACAAAGTTTTACAGCTTGATCAACGGAATACCTAAATTGCCCTGGCATTGCATCAATGGGTTCTTTTATATTTGTTCCTTCTATAATAAATATAGGGCATATTAAATCAGATGGGTTTATTCTAACATCCTCAATCATGTCTCTTAGAATTTTGTTGTATCTAAGCCTTCTAAGTCTGTTTGTTGGAAATTTCATAATTGATCAAAGTGTTTTATTATTGATCCTGAAATTCCTTCATAGGATTGCATTTGAGACGTTAGCATACAATCATAACCTTTAGATTCAATATATTTACTAGTTGTTTTACCAATACTGATAATTTTTGTTTTATTCGGATTGTAAAACTTTGTAAAAGAGTCAAAAGCTGAGGGACTAGTAAAAACGGTAAAAGTACTTTTTTTAGATATTAACTTTTTAAGCTTTTCATTAGAATCTTTAATAGTATTTGTACTATAAATATTAACTCTGTCTACATTACAGAATTTTTTAAGTTCTACATTTAAATCATCTTTTGCTATTTCACCTTGAACAAGAAGAACATTTTTGTCATTAATTAATTTATTTTTTTTAAGCTCATCGGCCATTATTTCTGAATAATTTCTCTTAGATGTAAAGGTCGATTGATATCCATACTTGTTCAGTATATGTTCAGTTTTACTTCCAATGCATATAAACTTTTTATTGTCAGATATTTTAACTTTATGAAAGAAGTTTTTCACACCATTCTTAGAGGTAAAGATTATGAAATCATATCTTTTTAAATCATTGATTTTAAATTTAATAGGTTTAATTTCTATCAATGGATAATGATGGACTTTAAAATTATTTTTAACTAAACTTTTAAAACCACTAATATCTCCTTCATTGGTTAAAATAATATGTTTATTAATTGAGGGAGAAAGTTTAGAAATTAACTGCTCTGCTAGTTTTACTCCGATGTCTTTATGATTTCCAAGATCTTTTACCATGTTTCCAGAAATGTATTTTTTGTCATTAATGTCGTATATTTTACCCTCAATTTTTACCTTATTTTCTTGAGAAACACATAAAACTGCATCTGGAGAAGAACAGCCACCACCAACAGTTTTTAAAAAATTTCTTTCTTCATTTACACAAATTTCTGTTGATTTATCTTGAATTTTTTTTAAAATAGATAGGGTTTTTTTATCATTTTTTCTGAATTCAACCGCAAGAGCACCCTGACCTGCTGCAGGTATCATTTCATTTACATCAAAATATTTTGTAATTCTTTTTTCCAATCCTAATCTTTTTAGTCCAGCAGCTGCAAGAATGATTCCATCATATTCTCCTTTGTCAAGTTTTTCAATTCTAGTTTCAACATTTCCTCTCAAGCTTTTAATTTTTACATCTTTGTGAATCATTTGGATTTGCTCCTGCCTTCTGATTGATGAGGTTCCAATTAATTTCAAGTCTTTTAATTCTTTTATTTTGAGGTTTTTTTTTACAACAAGAACATCCATGGGGTCTTCTCTTTTTGTAACAGTAAAGGATTCTAAATTGGAATTTCCTTCTGAGGGTAAGTCTTTTAAACTATGAATAGCAATGTCAATAGAGCTTTTCAGTAATTCATTTTGTATTTCATTAACAAAAAAACCTTTATCAAGTATTTTATTTAAATCTTTATTAAGTAAAATATCTCCTTTTGTTTTTATTTTTTTTACTACAAATTCAGTGTTCGGATTTATTTTTTGCAATTTTTCAATTACATATTTTGTTTGTGTCAAAGCAAGGTTGCTAGCTCTGGATCCAACAATTAATTTATCAATCATTGGAAAATATTTTGTTAATTATCTTAAGAGCTTCACTGTTTTTACCGTTATTAGTAACTGAAATCAGTTTTTTTATCATTTTGTCTGAAAATTTCTCATAAATTTCTTCAACTTCCTTTTTATTGCCATTAAGCTCCGGAGCATTGGAAATTAACTCATCAAATTGTTTCTTGATGGATATTATAGCTGGTCTTAGCTCTCTGCTATCAACCCATTTATTAAATTCTGTTGTATGGTTCGTTAACATTGATTCAGCTTTTTTTATTTCAGAAATTCTTTTATTGTAGTTGCTGTTAACCTGATCTTTAAGCTTGTCTAGATCAACTAAATCAACATTTTGGTAGTTCTTTTTTAATTTTATATTTCTTGGAACAGAGAGATCAACAAAAGTTATTTTATTTGCTCGGATTTTATCAATTTCATTTAAATCACCATCTTTAATTAAAGGCTTTTTTGACGATGTACTAAAAATTACAATATCTATGTCCCGTAATCTTTTCTTCCAACTTTTGTATTCTATATATTTTAATTTAAACCTTTCAATTAATGGATCAACATTAGCTTTGGTTCTGTTGGTGATAAAAAGATTTTTAAATTTTTTTGATATCAGTTGTTGAACTGAGAGTTTTGATGTTCTTCCAGCACCCACACACAAAATGGATAGGTTATGAGCATTTTTAATGCTTCCTATTTGATCGATAGCAGCTGAACTGACTGAAATACCCCCTTTATCTATGCTTGTATTATTTCTTATGAATTTGCTAACCTCTAGAGACTTTTGGATCATTCTTTCAAGGGTGGGGCTGAGCATTTTATTCGTTTTAGCAAGACTATATGCTGATTTTATTTGATCAACAATTTGGAATTCACCGATTATCATGGATTCAAGTCCACTTGAAAGTCTGAATAGATGCTTTGAAATTTTTTCAATTCCTTTCTTCTTTTTAATGTATGGTCTCAAGCTGTCATTAAATTTTTTAAATCTACTAAGGGACATGATAATTGAATGAAAAACTCGATTCTCATTAAGCTCTTTTAAATTTACTTCAAAATAAATCTCAGTTCTGTTACAAGTTGAAATAACAAAAAGTCCTTCAGTTTTTATTTTTTTGTTTATGAGCGCATGAATTTCAGAAATTTCGTTAGGGAATAGGTAGAAATGTTCTCTTATTTTTAGGGGTGCAATTTTATAGTTTAAGCTTACTAAACCTATCATAAAAAATCTTTGACAATGCAAAGATAAAATCTAAAAATCAATTTAAAGTAACGCTTAGAGTTCAATAATATAGTTCAAAGTTCAATCTGATAATATGTTTTCATTCTAAATAATATATCGATACAGGGGAAATAAGTTTTTTAAAAAAAAATAAAATTTTTTTATTTTTATTTAGATTGAATCTAAATTAATATTTATATTTGCAGTTCAACTTTAAAATAAAAAATAAATTATGAAAAATTTAATAAGATTGTCAATGTTTCTTTCATTGGCTATGTTCATGTTTTCTTGTGATAATGATGATGATAACAACGATTCTGTTGTTCCAACATTAGAAATCCCAGATACATATGAGTTCACAAGAAATGGCTCCAGCACTGTTAGTTTTTCTGGTCAGGTCACCAGATTATCTCAGTCCGATGAGCTTTATGGTGCCTTGAATGATCCATCAGATTTTGAAACATTAGATGCTATGTTTAATGGGGTAGATGGTTCATCAGCTGGTTTTTCAAATGATGATTTGAATGGTACTTCTAAAATTATTGGCTCTAAAACAAGTGCGTCCACTCTTCAAGGAAGTGCAGTTGATAGACAAGCGTTCAATGATATGATCACTGAATACACTAGTGAAGTTGTACCAAATTTTGATTTACCTTATGATGCTAATGCTAATGTTGCTGGAGTTTATCCAGGAACGTCTTATAGATTAAACGCAGCTGGTCAGGAGATAGATCAATTATTTTTTAAAGGTTTAATTGGTGCATTTACTCTTGACCAAATTATTAATAACTACTTGCATCCAAACCAACTAGATTCGGGTGATAATATTGTTAATAATGATGATGATGTGTTGGATGGTGATAGTAATTACACCAAAATGGAACATAAATGGGATGAGGGTTTTGGATATCTTTATGGCCATTTAGATGAAATGGGAATGGGTGAAGATTTAGCTACCGCTGGTTCATCCCCATCTGGTGAAGGAAATCTGCTGATGAAGTATTTCAAAAAAGTTGATGAAGCAGATGGATATCAACCTGGTGTTGGTCAAGTTGTTTATGATGCATTTATTGCTGGAAGAACAGCGATTGTTAATAAAGACTACGCTGAGAGAGATGCGCAAGCAGACATTATTCAGGTTGAATTATCCAAAGTTATCGGATACTATGCTGTTCATTACATGAATGATTATGTAGCTAAGCTCTCAGAAGGTAACATTGGAGGTGCACATCATTCTCTTTCAGAGGCATGGGGATTTTTATTTAGCTTGAAATACACTAATGACGGTATGGATGAGCCATTCATGGATAGAAATGATGTTGATTCCTTTTTGGCTAATTACATGAGTGATTTTAATACTATGGATATAGGTGTTTTAACTGCTCCTGCTTCAGCTCCAGATCCTGGTATGATCGCAATTGTGGAAGAAGCTTTTGCAAGTAAAGGTCATCCTTTGAACTAAAGATTTTTGATCAATTTGTATAATTGGTCAAATTTTTGTTTTCTAAATTTTGTAAAAAGGTAAGTGGTGTGCAAACACCGTTACCTTTTTACTTAAAATAATATAATTAATATGAGTTCTCATAAGTATAACTTCCTTTTCATTTTTCTACTTTTAATTTTTTCCTGCTCGGAAAATAATAATGATAACTCAAGTTCATCAGATAATTATAATAGGCAGGCTTTATTAGATAATCTTGTATCTAATATTATTATTCCTGCACACGATAATCATATGCAACACTTAAATGATTTGCAGAGCCACATAAATACTTTTATTTCTGAGAAAACCATTTCTAATTTACAGTTAGTTAGATCAAGCTTTATAGATTCTTATCTAGCATGGCAGCATATAGAAATGTTTAATATTGGATACGCTGAGGAAATATTTTATGCAAGAAAAATGAATATTTACCCAACTAATACTATAACCATTGAAAATAATATTCAAGATCAAGTATATGATCTTGATAATGATCCCTATCAGTATTCTGCACAAGGTTACCCAGCTATTGATTATATGATTTATGGATTGGATGACGGGGATGAGGCAATCTTAGTAAAATATTTATCAGATATCACTAATGAAACCTATACTAATTATTTAAATGATCTAATTATAAAAATGGTTGCAAATTCTCAATCTGTCATTGAGTATTGGTCCTCTAATAATTCCAATTTTACTAATTCGACAGGAAATACTGCAAGCTCTAGTTTGAATATGTTGGTAAATGACTTTGTTTATTACTATGAGAAGGGTCTAAGAGCAAATAAAATTGGCATTCCTGCTGGATATTGGTCTGGTTTACTTCCTCAAAATGTGGAGGCCGTTTATAAACAAGATATTTCTAAGGCCCTTGCAATGGAAGCATTGACAGCCTGTCAAAACTTCTTTTTAGGAAGGCACTTTGAATCTAGCGACACTGTTGGTGAAGGACTTTATGATTATTTGGCATACTTGGATGATACAAATTACTCTGATTCACAAATGTTTATTGGTCTAGAAGATGATATTGTAGATGCTTTTGATAACTCCATGGAAAAACTTGAACTTCTAAATGATAATTTTGTTATTCAAATAAATACTGATAATTTAAAAATGCTTGAAGCATTTGATGCAATACAAGTGGGAGTAGTGAGGCTCAAAACCAATATGATGTCAATTTTAGGAATATCTGTAGATTATTTTGATGCAGATGGTGACTAAAAATCTCAGTCTTAAAGAAAAGATAAATTTATACCTATTTGAGGAGATAGAACCTTATCAACTTTCTGTTTATAGAATTGGTTTTGGGTTGCTGGTTATGTTCAGTTTGATCAGGTTTTCCTCTAGTGGTTGGATTGAATCTCTTTATATAAATCCAAGTTTTCATTTTTCTTATTTTGGATTTTCTTGGGTTAAACCCATTGGTGTTTACACTTACCTTATTTTTTTGGTTTGTTTTGCTGCGGCTCTGTTTGTTACTATTGGTTATAAATACAGATTATCTATTACAATTTTATTTTTAAGTTTTACTTATATAGAATTAATGGATAAAACAACATATTTAAATCATTATTATTTAGTAAGCTGTATTTCCTTTTTAATGATTTTTTTGCCATGTTCTAATTTTTTCTCTTTAGACTCTAGAAACCTAGAAAGGAAAATTCCTAGATGGACAGTTGATAGCTTAAAAGTGATGATTATTATTGTTTATATATACGCAGGTTTAGCAAAAATAAATACCGATTGGCTTATTGAAGCTCAGCCATTAAAAATTTGGTTAAAATCAAAATACCACATCCCTCTTATTGGTGAAACCTTTTTACAGAACAATAATGTACACTATTTATTTAGCTGGGGAGGAATGCTATATGATACATTTATCGCATTTTTTTTATTAAATAAAAGAACTAGATTTTTTGCTTTTATTTTGGTAATAATATTTCATGTAATGACAAGGGTTTTATTTCCTCCTATCGGGATTTTTCCTTATGTAATGATTTTTAGTTGTATCATATTTTTTGACAGTTCCGTTCACAAAAAAATTATTAATAAAATTTCAAATTTTTTTAGTTTTAATGTTAATCCCAATTTCAAATCATATTTTATTGAAAAAAATAGATTTCATACATTGGGAATATATGTTATTGTAATTTTTCTTTTTTTTCAAATATTAATTCCCCTACGAAGCAAACTCTATCCTGGTGAGCTTTTTTGGACTGAGCAGGGGTATAGATTTTCATGGAGAGTTATGTTAATTGAAAAAACAGGATATACAACATTTAAAGTTGTAGACCAGAAAAAATGGTAATTTTGAACGTGTAGTTAATAGCGACTATTTGACAAATTTTCAAATAAAACAAATGAGTTTTCAACCTGACATGATTCATGAATTTGCACAATTTTTAGGTGACACATACAAAGAAAAAGGATTTTTAGATATTGCAGTTTATGCCGAGAGTTATGTGACATTAAATGGAAGACCAAGTAAACAATTTATTGACCCTAATTTTAATTTATACAAAGAAAAAAAATCTTTAAAACACAAAAAATGGATTATACCATCTAATTATGACATTAAAAAGTTTTTATAGATTATTTTGTCCACTGCTATTGATTTTTAGTTGGTCATATTCTCAAAATGTAGTTTCTGGCTATGTGATTGATCAAAATACAAATCAACCAATTGTAAATGCTAAAATATATTCAAGCAGTGAAGGATTAATAGCTAATTCTGATTCAAAAGGTTATTTTCAGATTGATGTTGAAACTAACTCTATCATAACCTTCTTTTTTGAGGAATATAGAGTTTTAGAGAATACTGTTGGTGAATTGAAAGAGCAGAGCATGATTTTCTTAGAGCCAGTTCTCGAACAATTGGATGAGATAGAGATAATTTCAAGGAATGAAAAAATATTTTCATTACAAAGGTTAAATGAATTTGAAGGTACTACTATTTTTGAAGGAAAAAAAAATGAGGTTGTACTAGTAGATCAGTCAATGGCTAATTTAGCTAGTAATAATTCCAGGCAAATTTTTTCACAAGTTGCAGGATTAAATATTTTTCAAAATGATGACGCTGGTATTCAGTTAAATATAGGAGGAAGAGGTTTAGATCCAAATAGAACCTCAAATTTTAATACTAGGCAAAATGGTTATGATATAAGTGCGGATGTGCTGGGGTATCCTGAGAGTTATTACATACCTCCCTCAGAGGCAATAAGCAATATACAAATTGTTAGAGGTGCTGCTTCATTGCAGTATGGAACTCAATTTGGAGGATTGGTCAATTTTATCTTGAAAGAGCCAAAATTAAATCAAGAAGATGAAATAATTATTCGAAATACAATTGGAAATAATAATTTATATACAAATTTTTTAAGCTATAAAGGATCAAAAAATAAATTTAGATACTTTACATACTTTAACTTTAAACAAGGCGATGGATTTAGAGAAAATTCCTTATTTAATTCAAAAAATCTTTTTTTAAAAACTATTTATGATTTTGATTCCACTAAAAAATTATCTCTTGATCTAACTTATTTTACATATCTATCGCAGCAAGCAGGAGGTTTAAACGATGCAATGTTTGAAGCAGATCCCTTTCAGTCTAACAGATCACGAAATTGGTTTAATGTTGATTGGTATCTTTACAATTTAAAGTATGAGCACGAAATAACCTCTTCTAACATATTTTCTATAAGTTTATTTGGTCTTCATGCGGTCAGAAATGCTTTGGGTTTTCGAGTTAATAGAGTAGATCAAATTGATTCATTTGGTCCAAGAGATTTGATACATGGGGAGTTTAACAATGTAGGAGCGGAAATAAGGTATTTAAATAATTACAATATATTTGGAAATGAGTCTATTTTTGTAATTGGCTCAAAATTATATTTTTCAAATAATTTTAGTAGGCAAGGCCCTGGAAGTGATTTTTCTAATGCTGATTTCAATTTTTATGACTCTGAATTCCCTAATTATGTGAATCAGTCTGATTATAACTATCCAAATGAAAATATTTCTTTTTTTGTCGAAAATATAATAAAACCAACAGAAAATCTTTCAATTACTCCAGGGATTAGATTAGAATACATTGATACAAATGCCGATGGAAGCTTTGAAAGAATTTTACAAGATGCTGCACTAAATGTTATTCAGCATGATACAATTTTTGAAAATAGAAATAATGAAAGATTATTCCTGTTAAGTGGAGTAGGATTATCTTATGATAGAGGAAGTGAATTAGAGCTGTACTCCAACTTTTCTCAAAACTATAGATCTGTAACATTTGCTGATATCAGCACAGTCAATCCTGCTTATGCAATTGATCCCAATATTCAAGATGAAAGTGGTTTTACATTTGATTTTGGTGTCAGAGGAAATATGAAAAATATTTTTAGCTTTGATTTTAGCGCCTTTTTCCTTTCCTATAATAATAGAATTGGATTTATCCAAAAACTCTTTGATGATGGAAATATTAAGGCCTACAGAACAAACACGGGTGATGCTGAAATTTATGGCCTTGAAAGTCTTATAGATTTTAATTTAAAAAAGTTATTAAATTTAGATAATAGATTTATTATGAGTTCTTTTTTAAATTTTTCATTGATCGAGTCTAATTATGTAAGTTCCAATGAGCCTGGAATTGAGGGAAAAGAAGTTGAATTTGTGCCCAAATATAATTTCAAAACAGGTGTAAAATTTGGATATAAGAATTTTACCTCCTATTTACAATATTCTTATTTATCAGATCAGTTTTCAGATTCTTCTAATTCCATTTCATCAAATCTTAGTGGGGTAATTGGCCTAATTCCAGCATATGATATTTTAGATTTTTCTGCGAATTATAGTTTTAAATCTTTTAGAATTGAGACTGGTATTAATAATATTTTAGATAATTTTTATTTTACAAGAAGAGCAACTGGTTACCCCGGACCAGGTATTATACCGTCTCCACCAAGGAATTATTATTGTACTCTTCAATTTAAATTTTAATATGAAAAAAAATATTGTTGTTTTTGATGGTTATTGTGTAATGTGTAGTAAGTATGTAGTCTGGCTAACAAAAAGAAATAAAATTAAAAATATTTATTTCACCCATTTTGAAAGTACATTTATCAGGCATAACTACCCAGAAATGAAGCTTGGAAATACTGTTTTTGTTATTAATGAAAATGAAGAAATTTTAGTCAGATCAAAAGCTATTAAACATTGTATTAATCAAACAGATACAAACTTTATTTTAAGATTTATTTTCAATATGATCCCGACATTTGTATTAGATTTTTTTTATTTACTTATTTCAAAAAGTCGTTATAAAATTTTTGGAAAAAAACATACCTGTAGCTATCCAAACCAATTAATATCAGAAAGGATTTTAAATTAATTTAAAGATGTATTTCCTAATTCTGATTGAAAAAAGTAATTAAAAGTGTAATATCTACTTTCATTATACATTGAATTTGGATCATTTGGCGCATCCAAGTACTAACTTACAATTTCAATTTTTGCATATCTATTATCCCAAGTTATGAATACAATTTTTTTTCCTGCAATTGGGGAGATTATGTGGTCAAAAATGAGATAAAAAAATTGGTTTTTAGAAAACTAATTGCTTAAAATTCAACTTAATAATATTAAATATTTATTTTTTTTATTAATTAATTATTTAATTATTAAAAATTTTAATAAAGTTTAAAAAAATATTCATCGTTTTAAAAAAAATAATGAATATTATATATTATATGAAGTTAAATAACTACAGGCCAAATAAAAAAATGTATGATGAAATGGTTGATGACACAAATAAACTACGACAAGTCTATACTAAATTTGGTAAGTATTTAAAAGATACTTCTTTGAGTGAACTTACAAAATTAGAAGATTTCTCAAAGCAATTTTTCATGGACCAAGGAGTGACATTTACAGTTTATAATGATCAAAAAGGAGTTGAAAGAATTTTTCCGTTTGATATTATTCCTAGAATTTTAAGTAATAATGAATGGCTTAAAATTGAGTCAGGAATTAAACAAAGAATAAAAGCACTAAACCTTTTTATTAAGGATATTTATAACGAGCAATATATTTTAAAAGATAATGTTATACCCACTTCTTTAATTTTATCACATGAGAATTATTTATTGCAAATGAATAAATTAAAGGTTCCTCATGATATATATACCCACATTTCAGGAATAGATTTAATTAGAGATATTGATGGCGAATTCTATGTTTTAGAAGATAATTTAAGAACTCCATCGGGGGTAAGTTACATGCTTCAAAATAGAGAAATCTCTAGAAGACTTTTTCCATCACTCTTTCCGAAGTTTAATATCGCTCCAGTAAGTGATTATCCAGCCATGCTTTACAATCAACTAAAGACATTATCAAATAGAAGAAATCCTGTAATTGTTTTACTAACTCCAGGATTATATAATTCTGCATATTATGAACATACTGCCTTAGCCAGGTTAATGGGCGTAGAGTTAGTTCAGGGTAATGATTTAGTTGTTGAAGATAATTATGTTTACATGAAAACAACAAGTGGTTTAATGAGGGTAGATATTATTTACAGAAGGATTGATGATGATTACTTGGATCCTTTAAATTTTAAGTCTAATAGTATTTTAGGTGTTGCAGGAATTATTGATGTATACAGAGAAGGGAATATTGTAATTGTTAATGCACCGGGGTCAGGCATTGCAGATGATAAAGCCACTTATATTTATGTTCCTGAAATGATATCTTATTATCTAAATGAAAAACCTATACTTAAAAATATTAAAACTTATCAACTTAAAGATAAAAAAGATAGAGAATATGTACTTGATAATATTAAGAATCTTGTTATTAAAAGAACAGATGGAAGCGGAGGCTATGGAATGTTAATTGGTCAAGATGCTAATCAAAAAGAAATTGATGATTATATATTGAAAATTAAAAAAGAACCAAATAAGTATATTGCTCAACCAACAATTAGCTTATCATCAACTCCTTGCTTAGTAGACAGCCATTTAAGTCCTAGGTGTGTTGATTTAAGACCATTTGCAGTTTACGGCGCAAATGGTATTGAAGTTTCACCTGGTGGGCTAACAAGAGTTGCTTTAAAAAAAGGATCATTAGTTGTTAATAGTTCTCAGGGTGGAGGAAGTAAGGATACATGGGTGCTTAAAGGATAAATAATGTTAAGTAGAGTAGCAAATAATTTATTTTGGATGGATAGGTACATGGAAAGAAGCTATGGACTTTTAAATCTGATAAAAACTAATTATAATTCAACCTTGGATTCGGGTGATTATTCCTCATGGAATAGAATTTTATTTACATATATGAATTATGAAAAATTAGATGGTTCAGATTATAATGATTCAATTTCAATTATTGAGTTTATGATTTTTGATAATTTAAACTCAAATTCAATTGTAAATATTGTTTCCATGGCAAGGGAAAATGCGAGAAGTGTTCAGGAGCATATTTCAAGAGAATTATGGCTTTCAGTAAATAAGTACTATTTAGCTGTAACAGACAAAAAGTTGATTAAAAAATTCAGAAAAAAAGATACCATGGAATTTTTAAATGATATGATCAATTTTCATCATATTTATAATAGTATTTCTGAAGTTACACAGGAAAGAGGAAATGCTTTTTTTTTCATGAATGTTGGTAAATATATTGAAAGGATTTCTCAAAGCTTAGATTTTCTTAATGTAAAAATAAATAGTTTAGACTATGAAAATGAAAATTTTTATGCTGATACATTTTTTTGGAAAAATTTATTAATATCAATTGGTGGTTATCAATTTTACGTTAAAACTTATAAATCAATTTTCAATATTGAAAATATTGTTGAAATTATCGTCCTAAATCAATTTTTTCCAAGATCAATTAGCTTCAGTATTAACAAGATAGAAAGACACATTAAAATTTTAAATGATATTAATAAGCCAGACGATAATATTTTAAAATTTATGTTAGGAAAATTAAAAAATAATTTAAGGTATACTACAATTGACTCAATTAAGCAAAATGGATTAGAGCAATTTATTGAAAAAACCACTTTTGAGTTAAACGCCATTACTGAAAAAATAAATTCAATATATTTTTATCAAAAAAATTAAAGAATGAAAAGATATTTTTTAGAGCACATTACCACTTATAAATACTCAAATTTTGTAACAGAGAGTTCTAATAAAATAATGCTTTATCCATACAATGAAATTAGTCAACAAATCGTCAACCATAGTATAAATATTACGGGAAATCCTAAAATAATTACTCATATTGACAGTTTTAATAACAGAGTTGGTTTTTTCACTTATACAAAACCACACATAGCCTTAACTATAAACTCCAAAGCTGAAATAATTAAAAAGAAAATAGATCTTCCAGATGATATTGAAGATATTCAAAAACAATGGGAACTTTTAAAAAATATTTCAAAGAACAACCAATATTTTATTTTTGCGAATTATGATAATAGAAAATGTAATTCAGAATTGATGAAAGTTATAAAATCAATTAAAAATGAAAATTCATCTCCATTTAATTTAGTTCAAAATTTATGTAATTATGTAAATAAGGAATTTAAATATAAAAAAGGTATTACAAATGTTTTTACTGACGTTGATGAAGTTTGGGAACTTAAATCTGGGGTATGCCAAGATTTTACTAATATTTTACTTCAAATAATTAGACTTGCCGGAATACCTGCCAGATATGTTAGTGGATATGTTCACGGTACAGGGAGAATTAGAGGTGCATTTGCAACTCATGCATGGGTTGAATTTTATATTCCCCTTTTTGGTTGGTTAGGAATTGACCCAACAAATAATTGTATCGCTGATATAAATCATATTAGACTTTCAGTTGGTAGAAATTATAATGACTGCTCACCTGTAAAGGGTATATTTAAAGGAAATCAAACTCAAAAAATGGATATAAAAGTATCTCTTGATACAAAAAAAATTATCAACAAACAAAATGAAATCCGTGATACAGGCTACCCAGTTGAGTTAGAAAATGAAAAAAATAGTTTTAGAAAAAATCTTCAGATTATTCAGCAGCAACAGCAGTGATAAATTCAAGCTTAATTTATTTGTTCTTTAACTAATATTATATCCATCATAAGGATCTGTAAGCCCCGTTAAAACTCCAGCTGAATTACCAAATACTTCAACCCTAGGTTGAGATTCATCAGAATCTGCCCAAATGATAACTATAAAGTGACCTGGCTGGGGCTCGAACCCAGGACCCTCTCCTTAAAAGGGAGATGCTCTACCAACTGAGCTACCAGGTCAAATTTAATTACTTAAGAGGGTGCAAATATAAAATGTTTAATTTATATTACAATGCTTTTGATTAATAAACTGATAATAATATTATGAATATTATTTTGACCGGATATATGGGTTGTGGGAAAACTGAAATAGGCTCTAGAATTTCTCAAAAATTATCCATGAAATTTATTGATCTTGATAAATATATTGAAAAAAGAGAAGGCTCTTCTATTACTAAAATATTTGAAAAAAAGGGTGACATTTATTTCCGAATAATAGAATCAAAATATTTACATCAAATCATAAAAGAGGACGACATTATTTTATCTCTTGGTGGAGGCACACCTTGTTATCACGAAAATTATAAAATTTTTAATAGTGATAATAATATTAGTTTTTACCTGAAATACTCTAGAAAAAATTTATCAAAGAGATTATTCGCTATAAAAAAAAATAGACCCTTAATTTCACAATTTGAGTCTGAAGATAAGTTGCTTGAGTTTGTTTCAAAACATTTATTTGAAAGAGAGTATTATTACTCAATGGCAAAAAATACGATAAATTGTGATTACAAATCTATTGATCAGATAAGTAAACAGGTAATAGAAACATTAAAATAAAAATGCTTCTATTTTATCTTTCGTAAATACTACATCTACATGATTTTGAAGTGATGACGAAAGATTTATTCCTTTAAAATCAGCACTGATTGGAAATTTCTTATGACTTCTATTAACTAAAACCGCAGTTTTAATGCTCTCAATTTCAATATCCAAAAAATGCTTGAGAGCATAGGTTAAAGTCTTTCCTGAGTTAAGAACATCATCAACAATAACTACTGATTGATTTTTACATTCATTTATATCAATAGATAATTGGATATTTTCGGCTGGGTTTGATTTAATAATTTTCATACTGCAAAAAATTATATTTTTTTTTGAAATAAGATTTAATTCTTTGCAAATTAAATTAGCAAGTAAGGCACCATTTTTTTCAATTCCACAAATTATTATCTTACTGGAATCCAGGTTAGATTCTATAATTTGCAATGAAATTCTTTTGATTTTATTTAAGATTTGATTATTACCCAGTATTTTCTTCTTTTGCATTATAGAAATAGTATATTAATTGTATTTTTGTCTAGCAAAATTAATTATTGTGGGCATTAAAATACGTTTTTTTTTAATTTCAATTTTAATAATTAGTCTTTCATGTAGAAAAGATGATAACAATCCAATAGCGATTGAAGAAGCTGATCGAACTGAACAGCAAGTTATTGACAATGATTCTTTGTTAGGTTACTTTAGTACACATTACATAAGTAATACAATTATAGATAACCAATTTGTATCTCTGGATGAAATAATAATAAGCCCCTTACCAGAGGATGGTGTGTTGCCAAATTCTGACCAAAATTCACTATTAATTGATGTCATTGAGACCTATTCAGCCACATATTTAGATACAGATTATGAATTTTATGTTCTACGAATCAACCAGGGCGGGGGAGAATCCTCTCCAAATTTTTGTGATAGTGTGAGAGTTTCATATGAGGGGAATCTTATGGATGGCAACACATTTGATTCTTCTATTAATCCGACGGATTTTGATTTAATTGCTACTATTTCCGGTTGGGGAAAAGTAATTTCACAATTTAATAATGCAGAGAGTTTCAATATTAATGATGACGGAACTGTTTCTTATACAAACCCAGGAATTGGTGTTATGTTTTTGCCATCAGGTTTAGCTTATTTTTCATCATCTGCAGGATCAGTTCCTGTATATTCAAATCTAATATTTAAGTTTAAATTGTTTCAATCAGAAGTTAATGATCATGATAATGATAATGTTCCAACATATCTTGAAGATCTCGATGGTGATTTAAATTTGACAAACGATAATTCTGACGATGATCCTATCAATAATTTTCTTGATTCAGATGATGATAATGACGGAACTCTGACTATTGATGAAGATTTAGAGCCTGATTCTGATCTGACAGTTGATAGAGATGGTGATGGAGATCCTACCAATGATATTGGTGATGGAGATCCTACCAATGATGATACTGATGGAGATGGTGTTCCAAACTATCTGGATACTGATGATACAGCATCCAGATTAGATTAGATATTATTTTCTTCCGATTACGAGTTTGCACTTTTCAACTATGGACTCAGAATCAAGTCCATACTTTTTCATAAGCTCAGCAGGTGAGCCTGATTCACCAAAAGTATCATTAGTTGCAACGAATTCTTGAGGAGTTGGTAGTTTTTTACATAACACTCTTGAGATACTTTCTCCCAATCCACCTAGAAAATTGTGCTCTTCGGCAGAAACAATACACCCTGTTTTATTTACTGAATCTAGTAATATTTTTTCATCCAGTGGTTTTATGGTGTGAAAATTTATTACTTCAGCGCTGATTCCTATTTTATCAAGTACTTTTAAAGCTTCTAAAGCCTCCCACACAAGATGACCTGTCGCAGCAATTGTAACATCATTGCCTTCTCTTAAATTGATTGCTTTGCCAATTTCAAATTTTTGATCTTCTGGTATAAATACAGGTATTTTTGGTCTTCCAAATCTTAAATAGACTGGTCCCTGATGATCCGCAATGGCCAGAGTTGCAGCTTTTGTTTGGTTGTAATCACAGGGATTAATAACAGTCATACCTGGTAGCATTTTCATCATACCAATATCCTCTAATATTTGATGAGTGGCTCCATCTTCTCCTAGTGTAATCCCAGCGTGAGAAGCACAAATTTTAACGTTTTTTTCAGAATAGGCAATAGACTGTCTTATTTGATCATAAACTCTTCCTGTTGAAAAATTTGCAAATGTTCCAGTAAAAGGAATTTTACCTCCAATTGTCATTCCAGCAGCAATTCCCATCATATTTGCCTCAGCAATTCCTACTTGGAAAAATCTATTGGGGTGGTTTTTTTTAAATTCTCCCATTTTTAATGATCCAGTAAGATCAGCACATAATGCTACTACATTTGGGTTCTTTTTACCTAACTCTGTTAATCCATCTCCAAAACCACTTCTAGTATCTTTTTTTTCTGTGTAAGTGTGGTATTTCATCTTAATAATCTCCTAATGTTTCACTGTTTTGTTTTAATGCAAGTTCAAGTTGTTCATCATTTGGAGCTTTTCCATGCCATTCGTGGGTATGCATCATAAAATCTACACCATTTCCCATAATAGTTTTTAGTAATACAAAAACTGGTTTCTTATTAAAAAGATAATTTTTTGCTTTGTCCATTATTGTAATTATATTTTGAATATCATTTCCATTTTCTATCTCTAACACTTCCCATCCAAATGTTTTTAATTTAGACTTTAAATCACCCATGTTTAAAACATCTTCTGTGCTGCCATCAATTTGTTGGCCATTTAAATCAATAATTGCAATTATATTGTCAACTCCTTTAGCTGATGCATACATAATTGCTTCCCAATTTTGCCCCTCTTGGAGTTCACCATCTCCCATGAGACAATAAACAATTGATCGATCATCATTAAGTTTTTTTGATAATGCAGCACCTATGGCTACAGATAATCCCTGTCCCAAGGATCCCGATGATATTCTGACTCCTGGGAGTCCCTCATGTGTTGTTGGATGACCTTGAAGTCTAGAGTTAATTAGACGAAAAGTATTTAATTCTTCAATATCAAAATATCCACATCTAGCTAGAACACTATAAAAAACTGGTGAGATGTGTCCATTACTGAGAAAAAACAGATCTTCTTCAATACCATCCATTGAAAAGTTATCATTTCTCTTCATTATTTTATTAAACAAAGTCACTAAAAATTCAGAACATCCCAAAGACCCACCAGGGTGACCAGAGTTTACTTTATGAACCATCCTTAAAATATCTCTTCTTGTCTGAATTGTAATTTTTTCAAGTTTATCTAAATCTGACATTTTAAGGACAATTATATTTTCATACAATTTATGCTATTTTAAAAACTTAAAAAAGAAATAATTTTTCATTTATTAACAAATATCGTCAATGATGTCTATCTTATTTATATTTGTCTTTAATGGATCCTATTTTTGAAATAATTTCATCTGATATAAACTCTAATGCAAGAGCGGGTATGATCATAACTTCTCATGGAGAAATTAACACCCCAGTATTCATGCCTGTGGGCACACAAGCAACTGTCAAAGGAATTCATCAAAGGGAACTTGAAAATGATATCAAAGCAGAAATAATTTTAGGAAATACTTATCACCTTTATTTAAGGCCAGGTATAGAAGTAATCGAAAATGCCGGTGGCATTCACAAGTTTATGAAATGGAATAAAAATATTTTGACTGATTCGGGTGGCTATCAAGTTTATTCGCTTTCTTCCAATAGAAAAATTAATGAAAATGGAGTAGAATTTAAAAGTCATATTGATGGTAGTAAACACTTATTCACCCCGGAGAATGCTGTTGAAATTCAAAACTCAATTGGGGCAAATATTATTATGGCTTTTGATGAATGTCCAGCATATCCATGTGATTATAATTATGCAAAAAATTCTATGCAATTGACTCATAGATGGTTGGACAGGTGCATATCGAAATTTAATTCCTTAGATGAAAAATTTGGTTTCAAACAAATTTTTTTTCCAATTGTTCAGGGTAGTACTTACAAGGACTTGAGACAACAATCAGCAAAAGTAATATCTTCTAAAGAGTGTTTTGGAAATGCAATTGGTGGGCTTTCAGTAGGGGAGCCCCATGATGCAATGTATGAAATGGTTGGAAGTGTTTGTGAAATTTTGCCAAAATCTAAGCCAAGATATCTAATGGGTGTTGGGACACCTGCAAATCTGTTGGAAAACATATCTTTAGGTGTTGATATGTTTGATTGTGTAATGCCAACAAGAAATGGCAGAAATGGAATGCTTTTTACATCTGAGGGTATCATAAATATTAAAAATAAAAAATGGACAAATGATTATAGTTCAATTGACCCAGAAAATATAACTTGGGTTGATAATTACTCAAAAGCCTATCTCAGACACTTATTTACTGTGAATGAAATGCTTGGCAAACAAATTGCATCTATACATAATTTAGGCTTTTACAGCTCTTTGATGCAAAAAGCCAGGAATAAAATAATGAATGGAGATTTTTTAAATTGGAAAAATAAAATGGTAGTTAAACTTTCAAATAGACTATAATTGAATAAAATTGATAAATATATTTTAAATAAATACATTAGCACCTATCTGTTAATCCAACTTCTTTTTATTCCTATCGCCATAGTTGTAAACTTAGCAGAGCATGTTGATAAGCTGATTGCTAAAGAAGTCCCAATTGGTGAGATAATTAATCATTATTATAACTTTAGTATTTATTTTTCGTCTAGTTTGTTGCCATTATTTTTATTTCTAGCAACTACATGGTTTACATCAAAACTTTCTAATAATTCTGAAATAGTTGCTTTGTATTCTTCAGGAATTTCATTAAAGAGAATTTTAAAACCTTACATGATAGGTTCATTTATTATTGCAATTTTTTCTCTTTATTCTGGAATGTATATTGTCCCTGAATCAACTAAAAATTACAACGATTTTTCGTACAAATATTTGAGAGGAAATAAAAAGGCAATTGACAGCAAAAATATTTTTCGAAAAATAAATGAAAGTGAATATATATTTCTAACTCAGTTTAATCCCAAAAATAACGTTGGAACAAATTTTACTCTTGAAAATTTTGAAGGTGAAAAAATGAATTTTAAAATTAGTGCTTCTAGTATACGTTTTCTTGAAAAATCTAACAAATTTCGTTTAAATAATTTTTCAAAAAGAACAATTACAGATTCAATCGATATTATATATAATAAAAGATCTTTAGATACAATTTTTGATTTTAAAGTTGAAGATTTAACCCCTGTAAATTATATCGCTGAATCATTAATATATAGTGAGTTAATTGAGTTCATTGAAAATGAAAAATTAAAAGGTTCGGCTAATATTGATCGTTACTTGGTTGCTAAATATAAAAAATGGAGTATTCCTTTTTCAATTTTTATTCTGACCTTAATCGCATTTGCCGTTTCATCTGAAAAAAGAAGAGGTGGAACTGGTGTAAATTTAGCCTTTGGGATAGTAGTTGCCATGGTTTATGTATTTTTTGATAAGATATTTGGAGTTTTAGCTCTTCAGTCTGATTTATCTCCAATAATTGCAGTATGGCTTCCAAATATTATTTTTGGTTTGTTGTCTATTTTTCTTGTATATAATGCAAAAAGATAAGATCAGACATCACATTCATTTGCATTTTTTAGTTTTTATTGCTGGATTTACCGCAATTTTAGGTAAGCTAATTACGAATTCTCCAATTTCAATAGTATGGCACAGAATGTTTATCGCTTTAATTGTAATTTTTTTGTTTGCCGTTATCACAGGGAAAAAACTGAGAACATCATATCGATATATTCTTAAGTATTCTGTTTTAGGTTTTATAATATCTCTTCATTGGATAACGTTTTTTATGTCAATTGATTATTCAAATGTAACAATAGCACTTTCGATGATGTCCACAACCGCTTTTTTTACATCATTCATTGAACCATTGTTTTTTAAGCGTAAAATTATAGCTCATGAATTATTACTATCTATTTTGGTTATTATCGCAATATATTTGATTTTAAATTCTGAGTTTAATTATTCGGAAGGGATAATTTTGGGAATATTTTCTGCTTTTTTCGCTTCAATATTCTCCGTTTTAAATGGTCTTTTAATTAAAAAAGATAAGGCCTATAAAATATCATTTTATGAATTTTTTTTTGGAGTCATATTCATATCTATTTTCCTGATTATTACAGGGAGAATAGATGATTTGTTAATTGAAAGTTATTTTTCTTTAAATTATTTATACATTTTTATTTTAGGTATAGTTTGTACTGCATATGCATTCATTGCAGCAGTATACCTGCTTAATTATGTTACTCCTTACACCGCTGTACTAGCCTATAACCTAGAACCTGTATATGGGATAATCCTTGCCCTCATTATTTTTGGAGAATCCGAACAAATGAGTTCTAACTTTTACATTGGACTTGGATTAATCTTATTCTCAGTTTTTTTAAATTTTTATTTAAAAAAATATAATAAAAAGATTAATTAGTAAGATCTTTTTTATCTTTAATATCAAATAGTTTACATGAATTATTTAGAATTTGAGGAACCAATTAAAGATTTAGATAAGCAATTATCAGATTGTATTGAGCTAGGAGAAAAATCTGATGTTGATGTTACAGAGACTAGGATCAAGATTCAAAAAAAATTAGATCAAACTATTAAAGAAATTTATTCCGATCTAACACCATGGCAGAAGGTTCAAATTTCAAGACACCCAGATCGTCCATATACTTTAGACTATATAAATTCAATTTTTGGTAATACATTTCTTGAATTACATGGTGATAGAAATTACAGGGACGATAAAGCAATGGTTGGAGGTTTAGGTAAAATTAAAGACCAAACATTCATGTTTATCGGTCAACAAAAAGGACATAATACTAAAGATCGTCAATACAGGAATTTTGGCATGGCTAATCCTGAGGGTTACAGAAAGGCACTGAGACTGATGAAATTAGCAGAAAAGTTTGATATTCCTGTTGTTACATTAATTGACACGCCCGGAGCATATCCAGGTCTTGAGGCTGAAGAAAGGGGTCAAGGGGAAGCAATCGCAAGAAACATTTTTGAAATGACCAAATTAAATGTACCTATAATAACTGTGATAATTGGTGAAGGTGCTTCAGGCGGTGCCTTGGGAATTGGTGTTGGAGATCTTGTTTTAATGCTTGAAAATACTTGGTATTCTGTTATTTCGCCTGAATCATGTTCATCAATTCTATGGAGAAGTTGGGAGTTTAAAGAAAAAGCTGCTGAGGCATTAAAGCTAACAGCTAAAGATATGAAAAAAATGAATTTAGTAGATAAAATTATTAAGGAGCCTGTTGGTGGTGCGCACAGAGACAAGTCAAAAACTTTTGAATTAGTAAAGGCAAACATAATCAAGTCATACACTGAGCTATCATCATTTTCAAAAGAAAAATTAATCGCCAAGAGAATGCAAAAATATTCTCAAATGGGAATTTATCAAAACTAGTCTTTGGCTATTAACATTTTTGTATTGTTATTAACATTTTTTATGTTGATTAATTAGATACTAAATTGTGTCAGAATTAAATCTTATTATCTACTTTAGATGATATGAAACAACCATCTTATAAAAACCTTAAATTAGACCCCAGCACTATTATCAATCTTGAAAAAGGTAAACTACCGCCACAAGCCATTGATCTTGAGGAAGTTGTTTTAGGGGCGATGATGATTGATAAAAAAGGAGTTGATGAAGTAATTGATATTTTAACGCCTGAATCTTTTTACAAAGAAATTCATCAAAATATATTTGATGCTATTTTTAAGCTTTTCCAAAGAAGTGAGCCAATTGATTTATTAACTGTATCAAATCAACTGAAAAAAGATGGTACACATAACAAAGTTGGAGGTGATTTTTATTTAATATCCTTAACCCAAAAGGTATCTTCTTCTGCACATATTGAGTTTCACGCCAGAATTATTTTACAGAAGTTTATTCAAAGAAGTTTAATTAAAATATCTAACGAAATAATCTCTGATTCTTATGACGAATCAAAAGATGTTTTTGATTTGTTAGATAATGCTGAATCCAAGCTTTATGACGTAACACAAGGAAATATTAAAAAGTCGTCAGAAACTGCACAAAGTTTAGTTATTCAAGCAAAAAATAAAATTGAATCTATATCCAATAAAAAAGGTCTAAGTGGGATTCCGTCTGGGTTCAATAAAATCGATAAGCTTACAGCTGGGTGGCAACAGAGTGATTTGGTAATAATTGCTGCTAGGCCGGGAATGGGTAAAACAGCCTTGGCTTTATCTATGGCTTCAAATATTGCAATTGAAAATAAAATCCCCTTAGCATTTTTTTCATTAGAAATGTCCTCAATTCAGCTAATTACAAGAATGATATCATCAGAAACTGGTCTTGATTCTAATAAACTAAGGACTGGTAAACTTGAAAAACATGAATGGGAACAACTTAATATTAGGGTAAAAAATCTAGAAAAAGCCCCTTTATATATTGATGATACCCCTTCGCTTTCTATTTTTGACCTTCGTGCGAAAGCCAGAAGATTGGTTTCGCAAAAAAAAGTAAAGATTATAATTGTAGATTATTTACAGTTGATGACTGCTGGAGGTAATATGAAAATAGGAAATAGAGAACAAGAGATTTCAACTATTTCAAGAAACTTAAAAGCATTGGCAAAAGAGCTAAGTATTCCTGTTATTGCTTTATCTCAATTATCTAGATTGGTTGAGGGTAGAACATCTAAAAGACCATTACTTTCTGATTTAAGGGAATCTGGAGCAATTGAGCAAGATGCAGATATAGTTTCATTTATTTATAGACCCGAATATTATAAAATTGATACTTGGGATGATAATGACAGATCCTCAACAGAGGGAGAAGCTGAATTTATAGTTTCAAAACATAGGAATGGAGGACTTGAAAATATTAGAATAAGGTTTATTCCAGCTTTAGGAAAGTTTGAAGACTTAGATAACTTTGAGTCTCCTTACGAATTTCATTCAAAGATGAATGCTGCGGCTAATGACGATACTTTTAAGGAAAATGAGCAAGGTGAGGAAGATTTACCTTTCTAGCATTTATTTTATTTTTTCAATTATTTTTTTAAATTCATCAGGATGGTTAACCGCTAAATCCGCTAGTACCTTTCTGTTTATGTTGATCTTATTCGATTTAAGTTTGCTAATAAAATCAGAGTAATTCATGTCATGTATTCTGCAAGCAGCATTTATTCTGATAATCCATAGTGATCTAAAGCTTCTTTTTTTTACCCTTCTATCTCTGTAAGAATATTGAAGCCCTTTTTCAACTGCATTTTTTGCAATAGTCCATACATTTTTTCTACGTCCAAAATAACCTTTGGCTTGTTTTAAAATTTTTTTTCTCCTAGCTCTTTTAGCTACCGAATTTACTGATCTTGGCATTTTATATAATTTTAAATTAGGTGGTAATAAAACTCTTGTTACCTATATTTACGGTTTTTTTAACCTTTATTTTAATCTTAATTGTTCTTTTACACTGTTCATATCACTAGTATGAACTAATGCTGAATGTGTTAAAGCTAGTTTTCTTTTTTTTGATTTCTTTGTTAAAATATGATTTTTGAAAGCATGCTTTCTTTTTATTTTACCAGTTCCAGTTACTTTAAACCTTTTTTTTGCACCGGATTTTGTTTTCATTTTTGGCATAATTATTTAATTTTTTTTGGAGACATTATCATAATCATTTTTTTACTTTCTAATTTAGGAAGTTGCTCAACTTTTCCTAAACTTTCAAGATCCTGAGCTAATTTTAATAAAAGAATTTCCCCTTGATCTTTATATATTATTGATCTTCCTTTAAAAAATACAAATGCTTTTAGTTTTGCACCATCTTTTAAAAACTTTTCTGCATGTTTCTTCTTAAATTCATAATCATGTTCGTCTGTTTGCGGACCAAATCTAATTTCTTTAACAATTACCTTTGTAGATTTAGATTTGAGCTGTTTTTCTCTTTTTCTCTGTTCATACAAGAATTTTTTATAATCTAAAGCCTTACAAACAGGAGGAGATGCACTAGGAGAAATTTCAACAAGATCTAAATCTAGGTTATTTGCTATATCTTGAGCTTTACTTATCGGATAAACTCCAATATCAACATTATCACCTACTAATCTAACTTCGTTAGATTCAATTTCAGAATTTATTTTATGAGGATTTTTCTTTATTATCCTCCAGGGTCTCCTTCCCCCTCGTCTTCTTATTGCTATGATTAATAATTTAAGTTAAACTTCTATTTTAATTTTATCTTTAATGATTTTAACAAAATCTTTGACTTTCATCTTCCCATAATCTTTTCCACCGCGACTTCTTAGAGAAATTTCTTTTTTAACTGATTCTTGTTCTCCTATGATAATCATAAAAGGGATTTTTTCAAGTTCAGCATCTCTGATTTTCTTGGCAGTGGTCTCGCTTCTGTTATCAATTAGGCCGCGAATTTCGTTATTTTCTAACAAATTTAAAACATTTTGACAGTATTTTTCATGTTTGTCACTGATAGGAAGAATAATAAACTGATTTGTTGTTAACCAAAGAGGTAAATTTCCTGCAGTATTCTCTAGTAAAATAGCAATGAATCTCTCTAAACTTCCAAACGGAGCTCTATGAATCATCACAGGTCTAACGGGTTTATTATTTTTGTCAATATATGTTAAATCAAATCTGTCAGGTAAATTATAGTCAACTTGAATTGTACCAAGTTGCCAATTCCTTCCTAATGCATCATTAACCATAAAATCGAGTTTAGGTCCATAAAATGCCGCTTCACCTTCAACAATACTATAATTTAGTTGTTTATCTTTTACAGCGTTGATTATTGCCTTTTCAGATTTCTCCCAAGCACTTACACTGCCTATATACTTGTTAAAATCTGTTGAATCCCTGACTGAAATTTGAACACTATAATCATTTAACCCTAAAGATTTAAAAACGTAAAGAGTAAGATCAATAACATTTTTAAACTCATTATCTAATTGATCTTCGGTGCAAAATATATGTGCATCGTCCTGAGTAAAACCTCTTACTCTGGTTAATCCATGTAGTTCACCGCTTTGTTCATATCTGTATACGGTTCCAAACTCAGCATATCTTATCGGTAAATCTTTGTAGCTGAAATGTTCAGAATTATATATTTCACAATGGTGAGGACAATTCATTGGTTTCAAAAAGAATTCTTCATTCTCCTTTGGTGTTTTTATAGGTTGAAAGCTATCTTCTCCATATTTTTCATAATGACCGGATGTTATATAAAGTTCTTTGTTTCCAATATGAGGAGTTATTACTGTTTGGTAACCTGCTTTTTTTTGAGCTTTTTTTAGAAAATTAACTAATCTT
>CABZIT010000012.1 GCA_902525795.1 uncultured Bacteroidota bacterium | reverse complement strand
CCAAATTATTATGGACTAATCATATATCTGATTTAAAAATGGTTTTGGGATCCACCTAATTATCTTGTGGGTCATTTGGTGCATTCAACCATATTTTAAACTCTGGATTAGATTTTTTAATTTTATTTTTCCATAAATTTTTTACATTATTTTCAAAAACATTGGTGTTTTTATTTGTATCAATAATCCAACTACCTTCATTTATTTCCTCATTTAATTGCTCAATTGTCCAACCCGAATATCCTGAAAAAAATTTTACTTTATTTTTCCAGTCAAATACTTTTTCATTAATCATTTTAATAAGTTCCTCATAATTTCCACCAAAGAATAAATTATCACAGCAAAACTTACTATTTTTAATTATTTCTGGTTCATTATGGATGAAAAATAAATTATCTTGATTAACTGGGCCACCAGAAAATACTTTTATTTTTTTTTCATTAACTGATGAATCAATATCCTTTAGATTATAATCCAGTTGCTTATTCATAATTAATCCAATAACCTCTTTGTCACTTATTTCAGTTATCAAAACAATTGATCTCTTAAAATAGTAATCGGATAGAATATTTGGTGTTGATATCAATAAATTTCCTGGATTTATTTTTTTCATTTTGCAATTAACCCATTATTAACATTAAAACCATTTAAAAAAGACTTAATTTTCATTCTTTTTTTACCCTCTATTTTTATATCCTTCAACTGAATGAACCCATCAGTACAGCTAATTTTAAAATTATTTTTTGAAATAATAATATGACCAGGATTAAGCCCATTATTAATTTGTTTATAATCACAATCATAGATAATAATATTTTTTTTTGTTTTGAATTTAATATCAATGATTGTGGTTCTTGCCCCTGGGTATGGTGAAAGTCCTCTAATTTTATTGTATATCTCAATTGGTCTTCTTTCCCAATTAATTTTAACATTTTCTTTATTTAATTTATATGCAGTTTTATAGATTTTATTTGATCCTTGCTTAATCGGTTTAATACTATTATTTACCACTTTATTAATTGTTTCAAACATTAATAATGAGCCTATTTTACTGAGTGAGTTATGTAAGTCTTCAGCATTATCAGTTTTGTTTATTTTTATTCTTTTCTGCAATAAAATATCTCCTGTATCAATTTTATCATCTATAAAAAAAGTAGTTACCCCTGTATATTTTTCTCCGTTAATCAAAGCCCAATTAATTGGAGCCGCACCTCTGTAATCTGGAAGCAGTGAGGCATGTAAATTTATTGTACCAAGATTTGGAATACTCCAAATAACTTTAGGTAGCATTCTGAATGCCACAACAATTATAAAATCTGGTTTAAAATTTTTAATTTTTTCTACAAAGCTTTGATCTTTTAAATTTTTAGGTTGTAAAAGCTCAATATTTTTTTTTAATGCATATTCTTTAACAGCAGAATTTCTAATTTTTAGACCTCTTCCAGAGGGTTTATCATAGTTTGTAACAATTGCAAGCAGATTAAAATTATTTACAATTTGATCAAGGGTTGGAACTCCAAATTCAGATGTACCCATGTAAATAATATTTGTTTTTATATTTTTCAATTCAAAGTTTCTAATATAAATGTTACTCTGTCTTTTACAGATTCTTTTGGAATAATAATAATGTTATACCCTAATTGTTTATAAATTTTTTTAATATTTATATCAATTTCTAGTAACTCATCAAAAGTTTCGTATCTCTCTGAATCGTTTTTATATATTGCTTCCCAAGGCTCTGCAATAAAAATAGCATCGTAATTGAATTTTAAAATATCTTTCATCATTGAGCTTTTGTATTCAATTTTTTTAAAGTTTAGGTATGCTAAAATATCTGGAATGCCTCTGTCATAAAAAAAATAATCATTTTTACTTTTTGATCCTTTTTCAAATTGCTTCTTTCTTTCACCCATTAAAATATTACTGAAGTCTAAAGGATTGGATAAAAAATATTGTTCAAAATTATTGTTTTTATACTTTTTTGTTACTTCTCTTGAGGATTCACTAAATACGTTGAAATTCATTTTCTCTAAGGACTCAATTATTGAAGTTTTTCCTGTTCCAGGCCCTCCTGTAATAACAACTCTCATTTATTATTAAATTCGTTTATTATGATTAAATTGATATGTAAATTTAATTATTATAAAAATATGAGCAGCGAGAATATAGTTTTTTATGAAAATCTAAAAAAACTTTTAAAAGAAACTAGTTCATGGCCATCAAAATATATATTTAAATTTATTTTTAGTGAAGATCGTGATCAAAGTGAAATTATAAAGGAAATATTTAGTAAATCATCTGCAGAATTTATTGTCAAGTTATCAAAAAATGGAAAATATATTTCATTATCTGTCTCCTTAAATGCAAATAATCCTGATTATATTATAAAAAAATATAAAGAAGTTTCAGAAAAAACCGAAAATGTGATTTTATTGTAAACTACTATACATTTTTTTGTAATTTGCGACGTATTACTCACCTAATAAAAAAAAATTGAAAGATAACTTAGAATATAACACAGTTAGGGAAGATTTGATAATTCCTGAGTATGGTAGACATATTCAAAAAATGATTCATCACGCATCCTCACAAAAATTGAAAGATGAAAGAAATAGAATTGCCAAATCGGTAATTTCTGTTATGGGTAATTTACAGCCACATTTAAGAGATGTGTCTGATTTTCAGCACAAACTATGGGATCAACTTTTTATAATGTCTGATTTTAAATTAGATGTTGATTCCCCCTTTGAAAAACCAAAAAAAGAAGAGCTTTTGGCAAAACCTGATCCATTATCTTACCCTCAAAATTTTCCAAAATATAGATTTTATGGAAATAATATTAAGATTATGATAGATGAAGCTGTGAAATGGGATTCAGGAGATAAGAAAGAAGCATTAGTTTATATAATTGCTAATCACATGAAAAAATGCTTTTTAAATTGGAATAAGGACAGTGTTGAAGACCAAGTTATTTTTGATCATTTATATGAGCTGTCAAATTCTAAAATTGATCTCAGAAACTCTAAAGAAAGTTTGCTAGATGCATCTGTTTTAATGAGATCCAAAAAGAGATTTTCCAACAAGAAGTATTTTAAGAAAAATAATAAGGGTCGTAAAAGATTTTAATTTAAAAAAGAGTGCAAGCTTTTAGAATACAAGGTGGTAACAAATTAAATGGTGATGTTGTTCCTCAAGGGGCTAAAAACGAGGCTCTTCAAATAATATGTGCCTCACTTTTAACTTCGGAGGAGGTAGTGATAAGTAATATTCCCAATATTATTGATGTCAACAAACTGATTAATCTTCTTTCATCCATTGGAGTCAAAGTAAAAAAAATAAATCCTAATAAATACAGTTTTAAAGCTGAAAAAATTAATTTAAAATCTTTAAGCTCTGAAAAGTTTAAGACAGATGGTAAAAGCATCAGAGGATCAATTATGATTGTTGGTCCGTTACTAGCTAGATTTGGAGTTGCTAGTATCCCTAGACCAGGTGGTGATAAAATTGGAAGAAGAAGATTAGATACTCATTTTGGTGGTTTAATCAAGTTAGGTGCTCAATTCACATATGATAAAGAAAGTCGCTTTTATTCAGTAAAAGCTAAAAACTTAGTTGGGACTTATATTTTGATGGAGGAAGCCTCTGTTACAGGTACGGCGAATATTATCATGGCAGCATCCCTTGCAAAAGGCGAAACAACAATCTATAATGCTGCCTGTGAACCATATATTCAACAACTTTGTAAACTTCTGATTTCTATGGGTGCAAAAATTTCTGGTTTAGGTTCTAATCTATTAAAAATTAATGGTGTTGATGCTCTCGCTGGTGCAAATCATAAGGTTCTTCCAGATATGATTGAAATTGGTAGTTGGATAGGACTTGCGGCTATGACTAAAAGTTGTATCAGAATAAAAAATGTTAGCTGGGATAACCTTGGTATAATACCCTATGCATTTGAATCACTAGGTATTAACATAATTAAAGAGAATGATGATCTTTTGATAAATGAGCACAATAATGGTTATAAAATCAAAAATTATATTGATGGATCTGTTCTTACTATTGCAGATGCTCCTTGGCCAGGTTTAAGTCCTGATCTGTTAAGCATATTATTGGTTATTGCAACCCAGGCGAAAGGAAGTTTGCTAATTCATCAAAAGATGTTTGAGAGTAGGCTCTTTTTTGTAGATAAACTGATTGACATGGGTGCCAAAATTATTTTATGTGATCCTCACAGAGCTACAGTTATTGGACATGACTTTAAATCTACTCTTAAAGGTACTGTGATGAGCTCACCTGATATTCGGGCTGGGATTTCTTTATTGATTGCTGCACTATCTGCAAAAGGTGAATCTATTATTCATAATATCGAGCAGATAGATAGGGGATATGAAAATATTGATAAAAGATTAATAGCCCTTGGGGCAAAAATAGAAAGGATTTAATTTAAACGTACATCTTATACGTTTTTAGGCAATTTTCTCTTGCTTCTTTATGATTAACAATTTCTTTAGGATAATTATTTTTTAAATCTGTCCAATTGTTAATATAATCATAGTTTTTATCAAATTTTTCAATTTGAGTATGAGGATTAAAAATCCTAAAATAAGGAGCAGCATCAACTCCTGATCCAGATGCCCATTGCCAGTTTCCAACATTGCTTGACATTTCGTAGTCATTTAGTTTTAACGCAAAATATTTTTCACCCCATCTCCAATCAATAAGCAATTGCTTACAAAGAAAGCTGGAAGTTATCATTCTAACTCTATTGTGCATGAAACCAGTTTTGTTTAATTCATTCATTCCAGCGTCAACAATTGGAAAACCTGTTTTTCCATTTTTCCATGCTTCAAACATCTTTTTGTCATTAGCCCATTTTATATTATCATATTTCGATTTAAAACTACTAGTTGAGCTACTTGGGAAATGAAAAAGAATTTGCATGAAAAATTCTCTCCAAATTAGCTCATTTAAAAATGTATCGTTTTTAAATTTTAAAACATATTTGACAAGAGATCGAATACTAATTACTCCAAACCTTAGGAAAGGACCAATCTTAGAAGTTGAATTTAGCGACGGGAAATTTCTCTTTTTTTCATATTCTTCAATTATTTTTTTCGAAACGTCAAAATTAAGTACTTCTTTAGGGTTTTTTTCAAAACCATATTCATTTAAATCCTTCAGATTATATTTATTTAGGTTATAAAAATTATTATGCAGTTCACTCTTTTCTAAAACTGAATAATTTTTATTGAGGTTTTCTTTCCATTTACGCATGTAAGGAGTAAATACTACATATGGAGAGCCATTGTCTTTTGTTATTTCATTTTTTTCAAAAATAACCTGATCTTTAAAAGTGTAAAAAGGTATTTTTTTACTTTTTAGACTATTATAAATAAGATTATCCCTTTTAATAGCATATGGCTCATAGTCATGATTGGTGTAAACCTCTTTGACATTATAGTCAACAACAATTTTATCAATTACTTTGATAGGATTGCCTTTAAATACCTGAACTTTAGAATCAAATTTTTCGATTAGAATATCATTTAATTTTTTTAAATTTTTGTGTATAAAATTAATTCTCTTGTCATTTTTAGGCAGGTTTGTAGTTATTTTTTCATCAAAAATGAATATTGGTAGTACAGGGTATCTGGATTTTGTAGCTTGAGATAATCCAATATTATCTTCTATTCTAATGTCTCTTCTAAACCAAAAAACTGAAAAAGCTTTCATTTTATTTCCCCAAAGATTTCTTTAATTTTTGAATTTCTATATCCAAAAATCTGGTCAAGTCTATTTTTAACTAAAATTGGATGTAAAATACTGCCAATGCAACCAAATGGGAGCGCATAGTGAATTTTATCTATCACTTTAATGCCTCCACTAATTTTTTCAAAGATATGTTTGTGATGCCAATATTTGTACGGTCCATTAACTTGTACGTCTGTGAAACATTTTTGTTTAACTACATCTAATATAAGTGAGGTCCATTTCATACTAATTCCAAATAAAGGAGAAACTGTATAGTGTATATGTTGTCCATTGTAAATATTATCTGTATCTACTTTTGATACCTCAAAATTCATGGATTTTGGTGTAATTACAGAAAGGTTGTTAGGGTTACTGAAGAAATTCCAAGCTTCTGATTCAGTTACAGGAATATTGATAGACCTGTTCAAGCAATAAATTTTCATCTTAAGTAGTTGGTAATTTTCGAGCTCGAGGGGCTAGTGAGTGAATACCAATAATCCACTAAATTTCCGTCTGGACCAACCAAGTACTTTTGAAAATTCCATTTGACACTTGAATTTTTACTACCATTAAATTCTTTTGAGGTTAGCCATGTATATAGCATGTGCTGTTCGGACCCTCTTACTTTTAATTTTTCAGTTAAAGGGAAAGTTACTTTATATTTTTCTGAGCAAAAGAGAGATATTTGTTTTTCACTTCCCGGTTCTTGGTTGCCAAATTGGTTACAGGGTACACCAATAACAACAATTTTATCTTGATTATCAACATAAAGTTGTTGTAATTCTTTGTATTGCTTGGTAAAACCACATTTGGAAGCTACATTTACAAACAAGATATATTTACCTTTAAATTCACTTAGATCAAGGGGTAAACCATTAATATCATTCAGTGGAATTTCATAGATAGATTTCATATTAGGAAAATTATTTTCAATACTATTGCTAAACTTTAAGCCCGTAAAGGTTAAAATCATAATAAAAAAAATACCAACAATCTTACCCATAAAATTAACTTTTAAATGAAACAATTCCAGCATCCATATTAAAAATCTGACCAGATATTGACGATGATTTCTCGGAAATTAAAAATTCGGCCATTTTTGACACTTCATCTGCAGAAAGTATTTTTTTTAGCGGATGTCTTTCGATCATGTTCTCAATCACTTTTTCATTTCTTAAAATCTTTGATGCTAATTCGGTATCCGTAATGGTAGGTGCAATTGCGTTGATTCTAATTTTCGGAGATAATTCAGCTCCCAAAGTTTTGACAAGTCCATCGATACCAGATTTTGCAACGGAAACAGATGCGTGATATGGCATTCCTAATTTGGTGGCTACAGTACTAAACAACAATATTGATGGATTAACACCATTTTTAAGTTGCTGTAAGTACTTTTTGATGCACTTAACAGCTCCTATAACATTAATTTCAAAGTCATCTCTGAAATCATCAATACTTAGATTTGTAATAGGTTTTAAATTGATTGAGCCAGGGCAATATATCAAACAATCAACAAATTCAATGTCAGGTAACTCGTCTTCAAGAGAATTGTACTTTATGTGGCTATAATTGTCATGAGAAAATTCAGATTTACTTCTACTTAGGCATGTTATGTTATTATTATCAACAAGAGAAGCAACAATAGCTTTTCCAATCCCTTTAGTACCACCGATAATTACAATATTTTTCATCTAAACTAGTGGTCTACCTTTTAATCTTTTTTCAACTTTCCTTTTGATTACAGTCAACCTTTTCATCATTTCCATTATTTCAGAATTTTTATTTTTTTTATAAACTTCGTTTAAGTCTAAAATCAAATTTTTTACCTCTCTGGATGCAACGATTTTATCATTTGTACTTTTGTAAGTATGCTTCCTGTTTTCAAATTCTAATGCCTTTTCAATAATTTTCATTCGCGTTTTCTAATTTTGTTTGAACTAATATGTTTTTGTCTGCTACATTTAAATCTACCTTCGACAAAGCTTCTTTTTTTTAAGTGTTTTGTTTTTCTACCTGTAACTCTTTTTCTCCAAAGTTTAAAACTTGACGGTTTTAAGCTTTTTCTCATTATTTGAATAACATCAGATTCTCTTAATCCGAAATTATGATAAATAGCATCGAAAGTAGTTCTGTCTTCCCATGCCATTTGTATGATTCTATCAATATCTGTGCCATTAAATTCCCTAGACATCTGTTTAAAATTGATTAGATTTAATTTTAACAAGCTTTTTAAAAAACGATAAATTTTCTTTGTGGTTTAACTTGTTACTAAATTTTAAAAAGCTTCCATTACTGTGAATTGAATAAAATGGGGTTTTATAAATTACTAGTCGGTAGTAAGGAACAACCCAGGTAATTCGCTTTTGCCTATTCGTTATAAAAACTTTAATTCCTTTTTTTCGAAGTTCAATATTTACATAATTTAAATCAAACCCCTCATTGATATAGTCTTCAAATCTTATACTGAAACTTTCTAAAATGAGTCTTTTTGAGCCTATTCCACCTAACAAAATTGATTCAATTAAATTGAATTTTTTACCAATGATTTTATCAACTTCAAGATCTTTTTCAGGGTCAGCATATGTGGAATTAAAAATCATTTGAGATTATTTAAAAAATCATTAGCTATTCTATGATGGTTGTCTACTTTTTCTTTATTCATTCTATTTAATGTAATAACCATCATTGATAGCCTAGGGTTAGACTTAAAAAAATCTGTATTATTAGAAATAAATCTCCAGTATAGACTGTCCCATATTTGTTGCCAATCAGCTTTTTTATAATTACTCATTTTCATAATATAATTACTGCTGCTTATGTAAGGCTTTGTAGACATCAAACCACCATCTGCATACTGACTCATTCCATAAACATTTGGTACCATTACCCAATCATAGGAATCTATAAATAATTCCATAAACCAACTGTAAACAGCATCTGGCTTAATTTCACATAAAAACATAAAATTACCAATCACCATTAGCCTTTCAATATGATGTAAATACCCAGTATTTAATACTTTTTTAATACAATCATCAACTGGTTCAATTCCGGTATTTCCAGTGTAGAATGATTGTGGCATTTCTTTTTTAAAATTCCAAAAATTTCGTGTTCTTTCATACGAGCCTTTTGCAACGTATATTCCTCTAATAAATTCTCTCCATCCTATTATTTGTCTGATGATTCCTTCATTTGAATTAATAGGAATATTTTTTTGCTCCGCAAAAGTCAAAATTCTTTCAACTACATACTTGGGTGTCAATAAACCTGAGTTGAGTAGGGGGGATATTAAGCTGTGATTTAATATGGAATATTTTTTTACAATTGCATCTTCATAATCTCCAAATTCAAGGAATCTTTCATTTAAAAAATTTTCAAACCAAATTTTCGCTTGACTGTGATCTGTAGGGTATGTGAAATCTTCGTTTAACTTTCCAATATTATCTTTAAAATTTTGATTCATATATTTTAATGAATCTTGATAAAGATTTGAATTGCTTATGTCTGGAAACTTAATTTTTGGTGGAGTTTTTTTTAACGGATATTTTTTTCTATTCTCATCATCATACGTCCATTTCCCACCAGATGGTTTGTCATTAGTCATCAAAATATCAAGTCTTTTTCTTTGTGATTTATAGAAGCTTGTTTGGAAAAATTTTAATTTATCCTTTTTGAAAAAAATACTATTGTGGTTTGGTGTATTTAAAAATTGTGGTGTTTCAACAAAATTTAGAATTATACCATCTGAAACATCAATTAATCTTTTTTTCAACAAGTTATCATCAAATTCAATCAGGTTGATTTTTTTTAGTCCTTTATCTTTTAAGTTGATAATTAGCTCTTGAATATTTGCATTTTTATCAATTGACTCTACGTAAAACATTTCTGATAAGAAATTTTTGCAATGTTTTTCATATTTTTTCATGCTAAGCCTGTGGAAAAATATTTTCTGTTTATGAAAGTTAAATTCTTTGAAGAAAATATTTTCCTCAATTAAATAGGTTGGCATATTAAATTTGAAAAGTGGGTTCTTTTCAAAAAGCTGATTAGGAAAAATTATATTAACCTCTTCCAATTTGTTTACATTTTTTTGAACAGTAGATTACAAGTTCCCAATTTCTTTTCCACTTTTTTCTCCATGTAAATGGACGATTACAAACTGGGCATTCTTTTGCAGGTAAATAGCTTTTATTGGATTTTACGTGGTTTTTGGTAACCTTTTCTTTCATTTGTTTCAGGAAATGAATAACCATCACATCCGCTAATTGTTGCTATTTGGGATTTGTATAGGTCTATAAAACCGTCATTATTTAGCATTTCATCCTTTACATCCAAACTAACTATTTTACCAACTATTAACCTTGATCTGTTATGTTTGATTTTTATCTCTTCTACAAACTTCATTCCAATTTTAATACTTGATGAATCAACGAAAGGGGCTAGGAAATCGGGAGTAATTTTTGGTTTTATTCCTGTAATATCAAATTCACTGACATCTCTTGGGTATTTAGCAGAGGTGTGGTGTGCTTTGTCAAAATTTAGTTTATCGATTGAATTTATTGTGTAAAACTCCTTCTCTTTAATATTAAGGTATGTATGTCTGGGAACAACTTCTGTTGGTCTAAGAAAAAACCCCAACAGTGGCGGGTTAGAGCCCAAATGAACAATTGAACTGAATACTGCAAGATTATACTGGCCATTTTTAGAAATTGTTCCAATTAAATTTGCTGATTTGTAACCAGAGCAAGAATTCATAAGATTAACCCTATAAATTTTCTCTAATTTTTCAATTTGGTATTCATCAAAAAACATTAATTCATCCTTTTGAAGAGATAAGTAGCAATTAATGAGCCAATTAATGACGCAATTAAGTAGTAGAAAAAGAAATCATTAGACTGTACAGTTGATGAAAGTTCATTTGGATCTACAATTGCAAAAAATGAAGGTCCAAAACTAACAGCCGGGTTAAAAACAGCACCAGAAATATCACCAACCGTCAATGCGCCAGCTGCTACAGTCAAACCAATTGCAAAACCATAAAATTGATTGTTTTTCAGTTTTGGATGCAAAGCAACATTTAATATTACAAAAACAAGCAGAAAAGTAAAAAGTATTTCAGCCAAAAGGAAAGAAGCTCTGTTACTTGTATTAGCAATAACTTCAAACGAATTAATATCAAAATTTTGTATTACAAAGGCTGCAGCAATAGAAGCTATCAGTTGTGAAATTATATAAAACAGTAGTTGCGATCTATTAATTTCTTTTTGAATAAACATAGCCAAAGACACAACAGGGTTATAGTGAGCTCCAGAAACATGAGCACCCATGTAGACTAGAACCGAAAGACCTATTCCAATTGCAATTGGATTATTTGTAATGCCTATAATTAATACTAGAAAAAAAGTTCCTATAAATTCTGTGATATACTTATTCATGATATTATTTCATTAAATTTGAAACAAAACTAATAAAACTTTATAAATATGAAACGCATATTCACTTTTGTTCTATTTCTTTCATTCAACATGATAATGGCACAGCTGGAAATCCCTGCTGCAAGTCCAAAATCAAAATTATTTCAAACGGTTGGTTTGACAGAAATTAGTGTTGAATATTCCAGGCCTTCGGCAAAAAATAGAAACATATTTGGTTCTTTAGTGCCCTATGACAAAATTTGGAGAACTGGGGCTGATGAAAGTACAAAAATCTACTTTTCAGATGATGTATTAATTAACTCTGCTTCCATAAAAGCGGGTACTTATTCATTGTATACAATACCTAATATAAATTATTGGGATATCATTTTTTATGCTGAAACTAATGTTTGGGGTGTTCCTAGAAATTGGGATGAAAACAAAGTTGTTTTAAAAACCAGAGTTGATGCATATAATTTACCCGGGTCTGTAAAAGCAGAGACTTTACAGATAACTTTTGATTTTTTAAGTAATGATGCTGCAGTGATGGCAATATTATGGGATAATACCTACGTTCCAGTTCGGATTAGTGTACCAACTACTAAAAATGTTATGTTGAAAATTTCTGAGGTTTTAAAAAATAATCCAACATTTTCTGATTATTACAAGGCTGCAGTATTCATGAATGATCAAAAAATTGATGCAAAAAAAGCATTAGAATATATGGAATTAGCTATGAATTCTAATGAAAATCCAAGATTTTGGCAATTGAGGCAATATTCTTTGATTTTAGCAGAAAATAAATTATTCAATAGAGCCATATCAGTTGCAAAAAAATCATTAAAAATGGCAAAAAAATCTGGAAATGAAAATTATATAAAAATGAACGAAGCTTCTATTCAGAACTGGAAAAATTTGAAATAGACAAGAAGAGTTCAATAAGAGCTGATAGGGCAGTTACAAGAAAACATCCAAGAACATTTAGCCAAAGAAACGGAATGATATCTATCCACCAAATATAAATTATTGCAATTTGAGTAATTATTGCCGATGTAAATACTGAAATAGATCGAATTTTTTTTGTAAAAAGAGCTATTAGAAAAATCCCTAGTACATTTCCATAAAAAATCGATCCGATGATGTTTATGAGTTGGATTAAATTATCTGCCAGAAATGCAACACATGCAATAATGATTGCACAAATACCCCATAGTAATGTAAAAACTTTAGTCAAATAGACTATTTTTTTTTCATCAATATTTCCGTAGTTTCTTTTGATGAGATCCATCGTTGTAGTTGTAGCTAAGGCATTTATTTCACTGGATGTTGATGACATGGCTGCACTAAGGATAACAGCTATAAGAAGCCCAATCAACCCCTTGGGAAGTTGATTTAAAATAAAATTTATAAAAATATAATCTTTATCATTTGTTTCTACTTTAATTGATTTTTCAGCTCCTGCTTTTTTTATTAATAATTTTGCTTTTTGTCTAATTTTTATTTCTTCTTTTTCAAATTTGATAATTTCAATTTTTTTATTCTCAATTTTATCTTCGATAATTTCATTAATCTTACTAACTTTTTCAAAGTGAATTTCATTTAATTTGTTTTTTAAACTTTTGTATTCATTTTCATATGATGATCCAACTATAACATTATTAGCTTGTGGATTAAAGTTCAAGGGTGATGGATTAAATTGATAAAAAATGAATACCATTACCCCAATAAATAAAATAAAAAATTGCATAGGCACTTTTAATATCCCGTTAAATATCATTCCTAACTGCATTTCTCTAAGCGATTTTCCAGAAAGGTATCTTTGTACCTGACTTTGATCTGTCCCAAAATAGGAGAGCATTAAAAATGTACCTCCAATTATACCACTCCAAACTGTATATCTATTTTCTAAGTCAAAGGAAAAATCTAAAACTTCTAATTTTCCGCTAATTGAGGCAAGTTCCATTGTATCTTGAAAATTTATTTGCTCAGGAAGTAGTTTGAATATTGTAAATAAAACAGCGCATAATCCGAAAAATATTATAATCATCTGATACTTTTGAGTGTAATTTACAGCCTTGGTTCCACCTGAAACAGTATAGAAAATAACTAAACTACCGATTATAATATTTACCGTAATTAAATCCCACCCTAAAACAGATGAAAGTATTATTGAAGGAGCAAAAATTGTAATACCAGCAGATAAACTCCTTTGAATTAAAAAAAGTAATGCAGTGAGTGTCCTTGTTTTTTGATCAAACCTCTTCTCTAAAAATTCATATGCGGTGTATACCTTAAGCCTGTGATAAATTGGAATAAAAACTAGGCATATAATAATTACGGCCAAAGGTAACCCAAAATAAAATTGCACAAACCCTAACCCATCATTGAATGCTTGACCCGGTGTAGATAAAAAAGTGATAGCACTAGCTTGTGTTGCCATCACCGAAAGACCAATAGTCCACCATTTGGCACTATTTCCTGCTTTTATGTATTCATCTGATGTTTGTGCGCCCAAAGACTTATAAGTGCCATAGGCGATTATTACTAGTAGTGTGAGAACCAATATTATCCAATCTATCGCAGCCAAATTCAATAATTATTAGTTATGAACCAAAAAATCAGAAAATATAAAAAATTAAGAATTAATAGAAGCGAAAATTCTTTCTTCCACTTAGATTTTTTTAAATCCATTTTTTCTGAATTTTCATTACTTGTTCAATAATCTCTCTTACTGCTCCACAACCTCCTTTTTTGAAAGAAACATAGTCACATATTTTTTTTACTTCTTGAACAGCATCTTGAGGACAACAAGATATTCCAGCATTTTTTAATATTGGGATGTCTAGAATGTCATCACCCATCACTAATATCTCTTCTTTTTTTAAATTATTTTCTTCAGCCAGTTTTTGTAATTCCTTTATTTTGTTATCACTTCCCAAAAAAACTTGATTAATTCCTAATTTCACTAATCTTTCTTTCACAGCTTCATTCGTGCCTGCTGAGATAATGGTAATGAGGTATTCATTGTCAATTGCATACTTCATTGCAAAACCATCTTTAACATTCATGGTTCTCAACAGTTCACCAGATTCGCTGATCAATAAGTCACCATTTGTTAGTACTCCGTCAACATCAAAAACAAATGCTTTGATTTTTTTTAATTTTTCTTTATAATTTATTTTCATCTCTAATTAGTTGTGTAAAAGTTTTATAAAGATTCTTATAATCATCATTCTTTAATAATTTCAAGTGGTCATTAATTGTATCCGTATCATTTCTTCTAGCAGGTCCTGTTTGTGCTTTAGTAGGTTCTAAAAGTAAAATTTTATTTGCAGTTTCTTGTATAAGGGGTTTTAAAATATCAAAATCTATATTATTCTTCTTAGTAATTTTATGAGCTATGGAATACAAATGATTTGAGAAATTATTACTAAAAACTGCTGCCAGATGTAAGATTTTCCTTTTTTCATGATTAATTTCATAGTATTTTAAGTTTAGGCATTTACACAAATCAATTAATAATTTCATATCCTTTTTGTATTCAGTTTCAATACACATTGGTATTTCCAATTCTTGTGTTTTATTTTGCTTAGAAAAAGTTTGTAATGGATAAAAGACTCCTCGTCGATTATTATTACACAGAACGTTAAATTGATTTATGCCTGAAGTATGAACAATTAATTGATTGGTAAGGTTTAATTTTATACTTGCTTCATGTATTGATTTGTCACTTACACAAAATAGATAGACATCTGCTTTTTTAATATTTTTAAAATCTGAAGTAGTTTTAATTTTTTGATAGGAAGATTCACTTCTTGAGAGCCATTGGATTATATTTAAATTCTCAGAGTTTTCAACTAATCTTACAAAATGTTTTCCAACATTACCACTTCCAATAATTGATAAATTCATCATGAAAAAGAAAATTACTAAAATTTTCAAAATTATTAGTAAAATAAGGTTTAATATATCTCAATTTGGTATTAAATTTGTAATCCTAAATTTCTCATGAATTTTATTAAAAAAATTCTCTTTTCAAACAGATTAACAGGGTTGCTGTTTATCGTATTTATAATTGCGATGGCTGTTGGTACCTTTCTTGACGCAGGTCAAGAAACTTCGCCTACCCCATTAACTCGAAATTATGTATATAATGCTTGGTGGTTTGAGTTAATTATGCTGTTTTTTGTCATTAATTTCATTGGGAATATTTTTAAATACAATTTATTAAATAAAAGAAAATGGCCAGTGCTCTTACTCCATTTTTCATGGATTTTTATACTAATCGGGGCCTTTGTAACTAGATATATTGGGTTTGAAGGTGTCATGAGCATTAGAGAGGGTGCTACGGAAAATGCTTTTCTTTCTGAAAAAACATATGTAAATATAAATATTGATGGAGATCTTGTCGATGATAATGGGCTTTTTTTGAGATTACCAATTGAAAGAGAAGTTGATTTTTCTCCAAGAATGGATAATGATTTATTTATTTCAACAAATTACAACAGAGAACCTATAACTATCAAATTGACAGAATTTATTAGCGGTGCGGAGGAGGATATCGTTGAAGATGAAAATGGGGAATATTACTTGAAGCTTGTGGAATCAGCAACAGGTATGCCACATAATCACTTTATCAAAGATGGTTCAGCTGAAAATGTTCACAATACGCTTTATACACTAAACAATTATGTGGAAGGTGCAGTAAATATCACTTACGATGAAAATTTAAACTTATTTATCAATTCTCCTTATGATGCAGAGTATTTAGTCATGGCTACAATGTCACAAGGTTTTTTGCAGTCTGGGTCTACAGAACCATTAAGTTTAAGATCTAGATATATTATTAATGATCAATCAATAGTATTTCCAAAAACTGTGATTAAGGGAAAATTTGATGTGGTTAAAAAGTCTGAACTTTTAAAGTCCGATCAAGATGGAATTGAATTATTAATAGCAACACCCAACGAATCAAAAAAAATACGATTGATTGGAGGGAAGGGTACAAATAATCCGTTCAAGTCCTTTAAAATTGGTGGAAAAGAGTTCTCTGTCAGATATGGTTCCAAAGTATTTGATTTACCATTTTCAATAAAACTAAATGATTTTATTGCTGAAAAATACCCAGGGACGGAAAAGAGTTACTCTTCTTTTGCTAGTGAGGTAACTGTGATTGATGATGATCCATTTGATTACAGAATTTATATGAATAATATACTTAATTATCAAGGATATAGATTTTTTCAAGCTTCCTTTGATCCTGATGAAAAAGGAACAATTCTCTCTGTTAATCATGACTTTTGGGGCACTTTATTAACCTATATTGGATATATACTTCTTTACATTGGTTTGACAGTAATTCTATTTGCAAGATTCACAAGATTTGACTCTTTGAAAAAAAGGTTGGATATAACCAGAGAAAAGAAGATTAAAATTTTATCAATTGCGTTATTATTTTCCACTATCAGCTCATTTTCTCAAACCTATGGTGTGCACACCAGTGCTGAAAACACAAATTTGGGGGCTATTGATTCCATTTTGAAAAAAAATATTATTGACAAAGAGCAGGCTGATAAATTTGCAAAAATTGTAATTCAAGATTTGGGTGGCAGAATGATGCCTATACATACATATGCATCAGAGCTTTTGAGAAAGCTGAGTAAAAAAGATCATTACAATGATTTTGACGCAAACCAAGTATTTTTATCCATGCAAGAAAGTCCGCTTTTGTGGTATAATGTGCCCTTAATTTTTCTAAAATCTAAAAAGGGAGATTCAATAAGAAGTATTATCGGGTTAGATAAAAATATCAAAAGAGCCGCGCTTATCGATTTCTTTACAGAAAGGGGAGAGTACAAGCTAGCTCCATACCTTGAAGAGTCTTACAGAGCAGCGATTCCTAATGCATTTCAAAAGGAGTTCAAAGAAACTGATCAAAGGGTTAACCTATTATATAATTCAATTGAGGGATCCAATCTTAAAATTTTTCCTGTTCCAAATGATGAAAATAATGAGTGGATTTCCCCCAGTGAAAATAGATTTTTTAAAGATATTAATACAGATTCTCTTTATTCAAACTTTATCAATACAGGATTTAAAACTTATCTCTATTTCTTAAATGAGGGTAAAAAAACTAATGATTATACTGATGCAAATGAAATTTTAAAAGCTATAACAAACACCCAGTTAAAATATGGCGCTGACGTAATGCTCAGTAAAAATAAAATAAACACTGAGATTCTCTATAACAAATATGATATTTTTAAATCTTTATTCAGCTGGTATTTGTATGCAAGTTTCTTCTTATTTATTTTTCTAATTATTCAAATTTTTTACAGAAAAAAAATAATAGAATCCTTAATTAAGATTTCAATTTCTGCCATATATATTCTTTTTGTAATTCACTTGATTGGTTTGATTTCCAGATGGTATATTTCTGGTCATGCTCCTTGGAGCGATGGATACGAATCTATGATTTATGTTGCTTGGGCAACTATGTTATTTGGACTTTATTTTGGAAAAAAAAGTGAATTAACTTTAGCGTCAACAGCTTTTGTCACATCCATGATTCTTATGATTGCTCATTGGAGTTGGATGGATCCATCCATTGCTAATTTAGTTCCTGTTCTGGATAGTTATTGGCTAATGATACATGTAGCGGTCATTGTTGGAAGTTATGGGCCCTTTACAATAAGTATGATCTTAGGTTTTGTCTCTCTCATTTTGATGATTTTGATCAACAAAAATAATTTCAAAGTCATAGATTTAAATATCAAAGAACTTTCACTTATAAATGAGATGTCAATGACTGTTGGCCTAGTTATGCTAACTATTGGAAATTTTCTTGGAGGTATGTGGGCTAATGAAAGTTGGGGAAGGTATTGGGGCTGGGATCCAAAGGAGACGTGGGCTCTGATAAGTATTATGGTTTATGCATTTGTTATCCACATGAGAATAATTCCTGGTTTGAAAAGCAACTTTACTTTCAATGTTGCGTCTATATTATCTTTTGCATCTATTATCATGACATATTTTGGTGTGAATTTTTACCTGGCAGGTTTGCACTCTTATGCAAAGGATGATCAGGAAATAAGTGTTGTATTTATCTCCATTACCCTCTTAATTATTTTGATACTTAGTCTTATTGCTTATCCTAAGTATCAAAAATATTTAAAAAATATTGCTTAAATTTCGGAATGCCTCTGAAAAAAAAATATAAAGGCATGAGTACAACTTGTACACATGTAGGTAGAATTATTGATGAACAATTTGGCGGTTCTATTTCCCCAATATATATGGGAACTTCCTACGAATATATTGATAAAGATAAAGACAGATATCCCAGATATAGTTCAACTCCTAATCAAGAGTATTTATCAAAAAAAATTGCTTCATTAGAAGAAACTGAAGAAGCTTTAATCCTCGGTTCTGGAATGGCTGCTATTTCTTCTTCATTAATGGCATTTTTATCTAGCGGAGATCATATAGTTGTTCAGAATGATATATACGGTGGTACAAGAAGTTTAATAGAAAAATATTTCAATAACTATGGCATTGAATATTCTTTTACCAAAGGCTTGTTAGTTTCTGATTTTGAGAGGGAAATAAAGAAAAATACTAAAGCGATTTATATTGAAACTCCATCAAATCCTCTTTTGAAAATAGTTGATATTTCTGATATAGTAAATTTATCCAAATCCAATGACTTAGTGTCCTACATAGACAACACTTTTGCAACTCCTTTAATTCAAAAACCACATAAACTTGGAATTGATATTGTAATTCACAGTGCTACTAAATATTTTGGTGGACATAGTGATATTTGTGCAGGAGCAGTTGCATCATCAAAAGAAAAAATTGATAAAATATGGAGTTTTTCAAAAAAGTTTGGAGGAAGTTTGAGTGATTACACTGCCTGGCTTCTTGAAAGAAGTATGAAAACCTTAACTGTAAGATTTTACGAGCAACAAAAAAATGCAAAAATATTAAGTTCATTTCTAAAAAATAGTTCTGTTATTGAAAAAGTTCATTACCCTGGAATTGACGATAATGAATTTTATGCAATTGCCTGTAAACAAATGAATGGTTTTGGTGCTGTGATTTCATTTGAACTAATAAAAAATATCAATCCTAAAGAGTTTTTAACCTCATTAGAACTAATCAATCCTTCTATGAGTTTTGCAGGAGTTGAGAGCACGATGTTATCACCAGCTGAAACTTCTCACCAGCTGCTCACGAAGGAGCAAAGAAATGAGCAGGGAATAGTCGATAATTTGATAAGGTTTTCGGTTGGTATTGAAGATCCTGAAGATTTAATTGAAGATATAAGTTTAGCGATTCATAAATGTAAAAAATGAGTGAAAAGGTTGATATTTTAGCAATTGGTGCACATCCCGATGATATAGAATTGGGCTGTGGTGGAACCCTAATGAAAGAGATTGAAATGGGTAAGAAAGTTGGTCTTTTGGATCTTACTCAAGGTGAACTTGGAACAAGAGGTAGCAAAGAAATTAGAAAACAAGAGGCAGAATTAGCTAGAGATTTTATGGGAGCTAAATTTAGAGATAATTTACTTCTTGAAGATTGTTTTTTTGAAAATAATAGAGTTAATCAAATTAATTTAATTTCTAAAATTAGAAGATATCAACCCGATATAATTATGTGTAATGCTACTGATGATCGACATATTGATCATCAAAAAGCTGCAAAACTGGTAGTAGATTCATGTTTTTTGAGTGGCTTAAAAAAAATTGAGACTACTTTTGATGGTAATACACAAGATGTTTGGCGGCCTGTAAATGTGTATCATTATATCCAATGGAAAAATTTAGAACCTGATTTTGTAATTGATATTTCTAAATATATGAAACAAAAATTTGACTTAATAAATTGCTATAAATCACAGTTTTATAATGATGAGAAATTTGATGATAATACACCAATTTCAACAAAGAATTTTCTGGACAGTATTACATATAGAGCAAGAGATTTAGGCAGATTAGTTGGGGTCGAAGCTGCGGAAGGTTTTTTATCTTCTAGATTCCCTATTGTTGATAGAATTTCTAGTCTAAAATAATTTAAAATACTTTTTTTGTATACATATGCAAAAAAATTACATTTGCACAAGATTTGGTGGTTGTAGTTCAGTTGGTTAGAACGCCTGATTGTGGTTCAGGAGGTCGCCGGTTCGAATCCGGTCTTCCACCCAAAAAAAACCCTCAACTTTTTGAGGGTTTTTTTAGTTATAATTATTTTATTATAAGTTTTGATCTTTGAACTTGATCGTTAATTTTTATCTCAACTATATAAGTGCCGGCATTCAAAGAACTTATTTCAATTCTATTGTCAACTATTTCTGAATGATATACCTTTCTCCCCATTAAGTCAAAAATCTTAATTTGTTTCAAATTATTAGAATCAAAACTAATATTCAAGAATTTATCATTTTTATCAAATGGATTAGGAAATAATTTTATATCATTTGTTTCAAATTGATTGTTTGAAAGTTCGTTGTTTGATCCAATAACCAAATTCATAAGTGAGGTGTTATCAGTAACATAATTATAGTATTCACATGTTGAATCAATCCATGAACCAGTTTGAACAGCAGGGTAAGGATAATTTGTAGCATCCTCAGGAAGAATAGTGAAATCAGACAAATTACCACCTATAAATTTTCTTACTCCTCCTGGAAATCCTGTTGATTCTTCGGACCCAGGGCCTATCCAAACCTGAATAATTATATCATCATTGGCAGAAACTTCAACACCATTTCCATTTAAGTTTCCAAATCCAGGTAAAAAATCTAAGGGAACAGTTATCACAGTTTGATGATCCTCAGGGGTTATCTCAAAATTTAATTTAAATGCAATCTGCTCCCAGTAAGGTTGTTGTTGACCTATATTACTTGTTCCTACTCCACCATTAGTTTGTCTATACAAGAAAATATTTTGATATGGTGTTCCTCCAGTATCAGTAACTGGTAAATCAGGGTTATAATTACCCTCAGCATCAGAATACCATATACCCAATTCAACTGCACCAATAGTAACATTTCCTTCGTATCCAAAATCAGCAGGGATATAACTTCTTGAGTAAACTTGCGCTCCCACACTTGTCACTAGCTCAGAATTTAGAGAAATAATTGAATAACCAACCTCATAGAACCAAGTGCCTTGATTAACCCATTGAGTTGATATTTCATCTCCACTATTTGCATCAAATGTAAATTCAGCTGAAAAACCATTAGCCAAAGTAATATCATCAAGCACAACGGAACCATTCACCAGAACATCTAAAACAGTTTCGTTTCCAACTCCCATTCCTACCCATCCATCTCCGTATGAATCGGTTAATTCAATTATAAAAGGGCCATCTGTTTGAGCAATAAAAGACGTTTCTGGGCAAGAAAAACCAGGATCTGTATTAGCGCCTGCAAAATTAAAATAATATAATCCTTCTTGGGATTCACAAATTTGTGAAGGCTCATGAGTTATTTCTTGCGAAGAGTTGTGTGAAAGTACATTTTCAGCGGAAAATTCTCCTGGTTCCATGTTAGTGGACCAAAGGTCTGGTCCATTATTTCCATTATCATTCCACTCACTAGTACTTCCGTCATTGCAAATAGACCTATTGGTAAAATAATAAGGGGTTCCTGGCATTAACCCAGGGATGGTATGGGGAAATCCAGAAAATGTGTAAGTTTCTGCTGTTCCATCACCCGGAGTAAAAGTTTCGTAAGCTTTATATTCAACTTCATAATAGTCAATTTGATTATTATTATTTCCATTAATAAATACAAAATCCTGTCCTGTCTGAAACCAAGTAATATCAGGATCAGGACATTGAGAATAAATATTTATATACAAAAAAGTTAGCAACAAAAAGTAAAGATTTTTCATAAAAATTCAAAGTTTAGTATAATATTACTAATATTTCTTCAATAAATTTTAAATATAATTAATAAATTAATATTCTACTACTTGTCCTTGAACTCCCATTGACCAGTGTACTTGCATAATTTTCCATCCATCATCAAATTTTTTAATTACCCCACTAGCACGTACATTTTTGATTTCAATTATTTCATTTCCGGACTTAAATTTGAAGTCAACTCTTTGGGTATATGAAGCCATTTTTCCATCATCTGACATTACTATATTCATATCTCTATAATTAAATTTAGGAGATTTGACTGCTGCAAACTGACCCACTAAAGATGGTTCAACTTCTCCCCATCCACTTAAAAATTCTGCCTCATCAGTACCGATTAATACTGCATCCGGATCAAATGTCTGTTTTGCTTCATCAATATTCCCAGAACTAAAAAAATCAAATTGACTTTCAAGAAATGAAGTAGCATCAGCTTTTGCAACATCGAGGTTAATTTTATTTTGGTTACAGCTAACAATTAGGAAAAGTGTTAAAAGTAAACTAATAATTTTTTTCATTTTATTCATATTTAATTGTTAAACTAAATGTAGTATTTTTTTTCAAAATGAATATTTACTAAATAATAATATTTACATTATTTCACTTAATTTTAAAAGTAAATTAAAACTAGATGGAAACAATAAAATCTAAAATTGATTCTCGTGGTATTAGTTTTCTTCAATTTCTAATAATATTCATTTGTTTTTTCTTGAATATAATTGATGGAATGGATGTCTTAGTGATTTCTTATACAGCTCCCGTTATTGCCTCGTCTTGGGACATTTCATTTGAAACATTAGGATTGGTATTTAGTTCAGGTGTATTTGGTATGGCTGTAGGTGCATTATTGTTAGCTCCTTATGCTGATAATATTGGAAGAAAAAAAATTATTTTAATCAGTACAATCATTATATCAATAGGTGTTTTATTGACAGGTTTCTCTGAAAATATCTATCATTTAATTTTCCTACGATTTTTGAGTGGTGTTGGAATAGGAACGATGTTGGCAAGTACGGTTTCTTTGGTTTCTGAGTATACTCCCAATCGTTCGAGAGATTTTTGGGTTAGTTTCATATTAGCTGGGTATCCTTTAGGTGCTATATTAGCAGGATATTTATCAAACTATATTCTAAAATATTATTCATGGCAAGATGTATATATAATCTTTGGACTGATTTCAATATTTTTTATACCAATTATTTACTTCTTTCTTCTTGAGTCAATAGATTTTTTAATAAAAAATCAGCCTAAAAATGCACTTTCACGCATCAATTTAATATTGAAAAAGTTGCATTTTTCTAAAATTGAATTTTTACCGAGTAAAAAAAATGTGAGTAACAAAATACCTGTAAGTAGCTTATTTCAAGTTAAATATCTTAATTCAACAATTAAATTATGGATTGCGTTTTTCTTTTCTTTTGCATGTTTGTATTTTTTAATCAGTTGGATTCCAAAAATGGTCACAGAGTTAGGTTTATCACTTGAGTTAGGAATATATTCAGGAACAGTATTTAATATTGGAGCTTTTTTTGGAATTGTTACTCAGGGCTATTTTTCTTCAAAGTTTGGTTTGAAAAAAATTATATCAATTTTTTTAATTGTGACTTGTATTATCATGACTCAGATTCAACACTTCTTTGGATCAGACTGGATGTTACTTATTTTTGGTGTACTTGGATTTACTATTCAAGGAGGCTTTGTTGGCTTGTACTCAGTAGCTGCTAGGATATACCCGACAGAGTTTAGAACCACTGGTGTTGGATGGGGAATTGGAGCAGGTAGATTGGGTGCTGTTTTAGCTCCTATGGTTGCAGGAATTTTAATTGGTGCAGGAATAAGTGTCACAATGAATTTTATCATTTTTGCTATACCCGCTTTGATAGCTGCCTTATTTACTTACATGATCTCAATTTCAAAATAAATTGGAATTAATAATTTTACTTCCTTTTTTAAATTTTAAAATTTATTTTTTAAATTGATTTTTTTTAAAACTATATAAATAATAATTATGAAAAATTACTTTTTAATTTTATTCGTTTTATTATTTGCATCATGTGCAAATAATCAATCAAATTGTATGGAATCCGCAGTTGGTTTTGCTCCCTTTGAAGGTCAACAAGTTATGTTAGGAAGTCAAGAAACAGTTGATGTTTTCAATCAAATTGATGCTGCTTGGGCTGCCAAAGACTGGGAATTGCTAGCATCATTTGTTGCTGATGAAGCTACATTGACTTTTGAAAATGGAAAAACTGCCTCCAATGGGGAAGAGTTTACAGCAATTATTAAAGATTCTTATGAGGAATCAGTTGAAGAAGGTGAGGAGTGGAGTTGGACAACTACTTATGCATACGCTGTAAAACCAACAAAACCTGAAGGATCTGATTTTTCAAATAATAGGGGAGAGTGGGTCCATGCTGGTTTTAACGGTTCAGATGGAACTTACATGGAATGGTATCAAATTGAGGACGGAAAACTAATCAGTTGGTCTCAATTGAAGCGTGATTTGCCTGATGAGGACTAGATTATTTATTTAATTCTATTCTTTTATCTGCATTAGCTAAATCCCACGCTGTATGAAAAATTAATTTAATTCTTTTTTCATAGATATCATATAATATCTTGTCAGCTGTATCAGTTGGCATATGATAATCTTCATGGACTCCGCTGAAAAAGAATATTGAAGGGATGTCATATTTAGCAAAGTTATAATGATCCGATCTGTAGTAGTACTGGTTTTCTATATATCTACCAGATTCGAAAACAAGTGAGGTTGGATCGTTATATCTGTAGTCTAGATTTATTTTCACATGTTCATCATTGGCTTTTTTATTAATGTTATGTAGATCGTCTGATAACATTTCAGATCCAATAATGTAAATATAATCCTCAGGCTCGGTCTCTTTTCTTTTCGATTCAGTCCTTCCAATCATATCCATATTTAAACAAACCATGGTTTGAGACAGAGGAAAAATTGGATCATAATCTGTATAATATTGTGATCCAAGTAACCCATTCTCTTCTGCTGTCACGTGAAGAAATAAAATAGATCTTTTAGGTCCATAACCCTCTTTTTGGGCCTCTGAAAAAGCTTCAGCAATTTCAAGTATTCCAACACTTCCTGAACCGTCATCATCCGCACCATTATAAATTTTACCATTTTGTATTCCAACATGATCAAGGTGAGCTGTTATTACTATATATTCATTTGGAAACTCACTACCTCTAATTAATGCAGCTATATTATTTGCAGTAAAAGATGTGTAATTTTTCTTGAAGGAAAAATCCATAAACTTCATATTTTTTTGCAGCAGAAAATCTTTATTTTTTTCTGAAAATAGTAAGACTTGTGTTTTTTCATTAGTTTTTTCACTAGACAGTGACATTCTTTTTTCACCACGATTGTTATCACTCATGCGATATTCATAGGAGTATCTTTTAAAAAGGTAATCATTTATTAGAATTAATGCTTTGGCACCATTTTTAGATGCAGCTTCTTTTTTCCTAGTAATTTCATTTCTACCTGACCATTCAGATCTTTTTTTTCCTCCAGTAATCACATAATTTCCATTTTTATCTACTGGTTCGTTTCCAATAGCTATAACCACTTTACCTTTTACATCAAGACCATTGTAGCTGTCATAATTTTTATCTTGAATACCATATCCAACATATACTATTTCTGAGTTTCTAAACTCAATATCTGGACCATTGTTATAAGCAATATAGTCTTTGTAATAAGTAAATTTCTTTTTATTAATTATCAAATATGAAAGAGGTTTTTCGTCAAATTGGAGAAAAACCTTATGTTCATAGGATTCATCTTTTGCCGGTTGGATTCCTAAATCAATATATTTTTTTTTAAGGAAATCTGTAGCTAAATCCTGTCCTTTACTAGGGGTTCCACGCCCACCAAATTCATCAGATGAAAAAATATACAGCAAATTTCTAAGCTCATTCTTAGTTATTGAATTACCATACTTCTGAGAGGATTCATTATCAACAATTTTAACATCTTGAGAAATAAGATAATTTGGGACAATAAGAAAAATAAATAAACTAAATATATATCTGAATTGCATATTTTAAAATTAAAAATGAATAGCAAATATAAAATATTCTTTACTTTAATTAAACTCTCTTGTAAACCTTATCAAAAGGAACTCTAAATCTAGGTGAATAAATGCCCTTTTTATCTCTAATACCACAGCCAATAATCATAGTAATTTCTGCTTTTTTGGGTAAATTCAATATTTTTTTTACTCGTGTGGTATCACTTCCCTCCATCGGACAGGTATCATATCCAATTTCATTCATGCTTAACATAAAATTTTGAGCAGCTAAAGCCACACTTTTATGTGTAACTACTTTTAAGTCAGAATATAAAACTTCTCTATATATAGGTCCAAACAAACCAAAAACATAGGAAAGTAATTTCTTATAAATCCCAATAATTCCTAAGAAGTCTGAGTAAATAATTGGCATTAATTTTTTATAATACCTTCTTGAAAGATTTCTTCTTTTTTTCACGTCAACACCTTCTTTTTCTTGCTTATCAAACAAGTTTTCTAAAAAATTTAAGTTTTCCTTAGCTCGAGATCTCCATTTATCTCTTCTTGCAACAAATACAACCATATTTTTGGATGTTTTTGCTGCATTTTGATTGAAGCAAGCATATGCTATTTTCTTTAAAACATTTATGTCAGTAACATGAATAAATTCCCATAGCTGCATGTTACTACTATTTGGTGCTAAAGTCGCATTTTCAATACATTTTTTAACCTTTTCAGCATCAATCTCCTCATCTTTGTATTTTCTAACTGATCGTCTATCTTTTATTGCTTGAGTAACAGTTTTATTCATTCGCTTATTTCTCTATAATTTTTTTCCCAATTCCAAGCAGATTCTAATGCTTGCTCAATTGAATATCTTGGACTCCAAGACAATGTATTTAGCGACTTGCGATTATCTGCAAAAGTAGCATCTATATCACCCTTTCTTCTCCCGCCAATTTTATAATTTATTTTTTTTCCTGTACAATCTTGGAATGAGTTGATTATTTCCATTACACTGGTACCTTTTCCAGTTCCAATATTAAAAACCTCATTTGTAGAGAATTCTTTATCACTTAAATATTCTAATGCTTTTATATGTGCATCTGCAAGATCCACAACATGTATGTAATCCCTAATACATGTACCATCTGGGGTATTATAATCATTACCGAAAATGGTTAAATCCCCTCTGACACCAGCAACAGATTGAGTTATGTATGGAATTAGGTTTTGGGGTTTACCAAGGGGTAGTTCTCCGATAGCTGCAGACTCATGTGCACCAATGGGGTTAAAATACCTAAGTGAAATCGATTTTAAATTCATATTTAATTTTGAGCTAGAAGAAATAATATTTTCACAAATCTGTTTCGTTTCACCATAAGGAGAGAATGCTTTTTTAATTGGTTCTTCTTCCGTTATTGGAAGGTTAAGGGGTACTCCGTATACAGTGCATGATGAACTAAATATAAAATTGATTTCTGAATTAAGCTGCTGTACTTGTTCTAAAATATTCAATAGCGAATTGATATTGTTTTCATAATATAGCAGCGGTTTCTCAATACTTTCTCCAACTGCTTTTAATGCGGCAAAATGTATGATGCCAGTAATATCTCCATGCTTCTCAAAAAGAAATGCAACTTCTTTTTTATTTCTCAGGTCAATTTTTTCAAAAATTACTTTTGAATGAGCAATATTGTTAATTCTGTCTAATACCTCTATTTCACTATTTATCAAATTATCAGCAATAACTACAGAATATTTTTTTGAAAGCTCAACACATGTATGAGATCCAATATATCCTAATCCGCCAGTCACTAAAACTTTCATTGCTTTGGTTTTTTTGATTCTAAACCACCAAAATCAGTATCAGAAATTTTTCTCATTTCCTCATAAGTTAATTCATTACCGTAATATTCTTTCAGTGAATACAGTTCAGATTTTAGTTTTGAAACTAATTTACTTTCTTTTTTTGAAACGTATATATTATTTAGCTCATTGGGATCTTTCTTTAAATCATATAATTCCCATTGATCCATATCATAGTAAAAATGAATTAATTTATATCTTTCATTTCTTATTCCATAATGCGGCTGGACATGGTGGTAGAATGGGTATTCATAATAATGATAATACATAGATTGTCTCCAGTTTTTATTTTTTCCAGGGGTTAAATTTGAAAAAAAGCTTTCTCCTTGAACAGATTTGGGTGCTTGTAAACCCAACAAATCTAAAATTGTAGGGGCAAAATCAATATTTGTTATAATATCTTTATTTACTGTCCCTGGTTTAATCAAACCAGGGTATTTTATTACAAAAGGCATTCTTATACTTTCCTCGTACATAAATCTCTTATCAAACCAACCATGCTCTCCAATAAAGAATCCTTGATCAGATGCATAAATAATTATTGTATTCTCCTCTAAATTATGCTCTTTTAAATAATCTAACACCCTTCCAATATTATCGTCAACAGATTTTATAGTAGCCAAATAATCCTTAATATAAATTTGAAACTTCGCTTTTCTATTTTCTATCTCTGATAATTCATTGTCAACAAAAACTGTTTCATTTCTTTTAAAGCCATAGGAAAGCCATTTTCTTTTCTCCCTTTGAGTTAAATTTTTTGGTGGGATCATTTTCATGTCCTCTCTACAGAAATAATCCATAGTCATTTCTGTATCTCCTGCAGTAAGTTCTCTCGTTTCGTAATCATCGTTAAATGTAGCAGGGTAGGGAAGCTTAATGTTTTCCCATAAATTCTCATATTTTGAGTCAGGCTGCCACTGTCTGTGGGGGGCTTTGTACTGAAGTAAAAGGCAAAAAGGATCTTTTTTATCTCTTTTATCAAGCCAATCAATTGCAAAATCAGTAGTAAGATTTGTGGCATATCCTTTTTCTTTAATTTCATTTCCATTCTCATTATACACAGGATCCCAATAAAAACCTTGTTGTCCTCTTGAAATATGGTATTTATAATAGTTAAATCCCTTGGGTTCTGATGCTAAGTGCCATTTACCAACTAAAGCAGTATTGTAGCCAGATTTTTGCAACTCTTTTGGAAAGGTCCACTTAGAATTATCAAAAAATCCTCCTTTATAATTTTTATAGTATCCATTTACATTGCTGTAAGTTCCTGTAAGTATAGATGCACGACTTGGGCCACATATTGAGTTTGTAGCAAATACATTTTTTAAAATTGCTCCTTCACTGGCAATTTTATCAATATTTGGGGTTGGAGCTATATCGCTATAAATGCTTCCGTAAGATGAAATTGCATTCGTGGTGTGATCATCAGATAGAATAAAAATTATATTAGGTCTGCCTTGATCCTTTATTTGTTCGACATTTGAGTTTTGATTTAAAAAAAACCCAATAAAAATTACGATCAAATATTTAATAAAGTGCATTGAAATTTTTTTTAAAACAAAATAAACAAAATAATGCCAAGCAGAATAAGCTACTTGGCATTATTTTGACAAAAATTTATTATAATCTACCGAATAACTAATTTTATCGTATCGGATCTTCCATTAATACTTACTTCCGCCAAATAGAATCCAGCACTTAGGGAAGAAATATTTAATTTTTGATCTTGTACTAGTTTCGTATTCATTACCATTTGACCAGTAACATTGAATAATTTAACATATTTATCTCCTTGTTCAGCTGTAGATATTGTCAGAAAATCATCACTGGATGGATTAGGATAAATTTTCAAATCGGTTAAACTTGTATCCTCCAAGGAAAGTGAAGTTGATGTGTAAGTAAAACTTACACTATCAACAAACATACTTTTGTTCATGCCCGTAGGGTTGGCAGCATTACCACCTCTTTTATACCACTGTATTCTAACATCTCTCACCTCATCATTAACCCAAGATCCTGTAGTTTGCGCCCAAATTTGATTTTCTGAAAGAGGAATAACTTCTTCATGAACTGCTACCCAAGAATCCGCCTCAGTATCAAAGATTCTTATAGTAAACTTCGGTTCTAAAAGTTCTCCTTCCTCGTTTACATATTCGGGAACTCCAGCCCATTTTGTCCAGTAATCATATGTAAATGTTCCAGTTGGTAAATTCGTAATTTGTTGATTTACAAAAGATCCTGAATTTCCATTCATAGCATACATCTTAAATTGTCTATCCTCAGAGTGACAAACCCCATTTGTATTCCCGGTGTTAGTAGGTGCATAGTTAGTGCCTTGCATATAATTCCAACCATAGGGAACCTCAGCACCTCCATTTCCATTAACACCTTCATCTGGGTCAATGGCTGTTGTAGACAACATACCATTCACTGTTAATTCGTCTCCAACCTGCGCATTGGTTGCATCATATTGAGAGAAAACAAAAGAAGTTGGTAATAGAGAAAAACATAATGTTATGCCGAACAATAAAGTAATTTTTTTCATAGTAAAAGTTTTAGTTATTATAAAGATCGTAAAAAAAAAGGACATCAATTATTGCAAAAAAAAATGCCAGGTAATTTTTTACCTGGCATTCTTTCATTTATTGAATGTTTACTTATTCGATAATCAGTTTAGAAACATTTGACTGACCTTCAACTGTTACTTTCACTATGTACATTCCTGCACTTATTGAACCAACATTTAAAGTATCTGTAGTAAGTAATCTTTCCATTACTTTTCTACCGTTTATATCAAATACTTCGACCAATTTATCTCCATTCAATGGTGTTTGAATAGTCACATAATCACCATCCACTGGGTTTGGATAGATTGCCATTTCTAGTGAATCATTTTCACCAATTGATAATCCAATGTCTCCGATAACAACCTTACCATAATCGAAGGCTGGATTGGCATTTAAACCAATTACAGAGAATCCAAATTGAACTAGCTTACCTTCAGGTAATAAATCACCTGATACAGATACACTAAATTCACCACTGTCTGGTAATGGTAGGACATATGCTGCTTCTAGCATGTCAGAGTATCCAGCATCTGGGTCTAAACACTTAATAAAGTATACTGTTTCGTATCCCTCTAGTGTATGCTCAGCAACTGAACCTGTGAATGTTAAACCAGCACCATTATACATCTCCCATGACTCTACTTGCGTAGTTGCTCTCATGATCTTATTACCCATCTCACCGTTAGACCAGAATGGGTCCTCTGCATTATATGCATTGAAGTTAGGATAAAGAAGTATGTTTGGAACATCTGGCTGAAGAACTGTTTGTAGATCTTCAACACCCCATGGTTGACCAAATACAAAGTTTCCTGCGCCTCCATCAGCATTTATTTCGAATACTTCCATGTATCCGACCCATGCGTTATTTGGATCTGCAGTCACA
>CABZIT010000011.1 GCA_902525795.1 uncultured Bacteroidota bacterium | reverse complement strand
ACCAAAAGCTTCCGCTCTTTCAGCTTTAGATAATCCCTTTTTGGCAACTTCATAGCATTTATCGTAAGTAAAATCATTTACTTTATTCATTAAGCTTTTGTCTTCTTCTTCTGGATCGTATTCACGAGTTTCTTTTTTACCAAAAGCTATGGCTAACTTTTCCTGAGCATCACACTGTTTTTTAATGAATTCATGTGCAAACTTAATAGCTTCAACCATTTCTTCTTCAGAGCATTCTTCCATTTCACCTTCTACCATCATCACTGAATCTTTAGAAGCACCAACCATGATATCAATGTCAGCTTCTTCTAATTGTAATCTACTAGGGTTAATTACGAATTCCCCATTAATTCTTGCGGCTCTTGCCTCTGAAATTGGACATTCAAAGGGAAAATCGCTAAGTTGAATTGCAGCAGAAGCCGCTAATCCAGCTAATGCATCCGGCATTACTTCTTCATCATGTGACATTAATTGAATCATTACTTGTGTTTCATTGTGATAATCTTTGGGAAATAAAGGTCTTAGTACCCTGTCAACAAGTCTCATAGTTAATATTTCGTCACTACTAGGTCTTGCTTCTCTTTTAAAAAATCCTCCAGGATATTTCCCAGCTGCAGCGAATTTTTCCCTGTAATCAACAGTTAACGGTAAAAAATCTACATTTGCACTTTCGTAGTTTGATACAACGGTACATAACAACATACATTTTCCCATCTGGACAACGACAGATCCGTGTGCTTGTTTTGCAAGTTTACCAGTTTCAATGGTAATGGATCTTCCATCACCCAGGTCTATAGTTTCTCTAAAAAACTTTTGGTTTCATAATTATTAATTTGGTTATAAATTTTGTGTTGAGGTTTTGACCAATGAATAACTATAAGTAACAAAACTATGATATAACTACTTTCTTAATCCTAGTTCTTTAACAATCGCTCTGTATCTCAAAATATCTTTTTTAGTTAAATAATCAAGTAGCGATCTTCTTTTTCCAACCAGCTTTACTAATGCTCTTTCTGTATTGAAATCTTTTTTATTATTTTTTAAGTGCTCAGTTAAATGATTTATCCTAAGGGTAAATAAAGCAATTTGACCTTCAGCACTTCCGGTATCTTTTGCACCTTTTCCGTGTTTTTTGAATAAATCTTCTTTGTTATTTTTTGTTAAATACATTCCAATATTATTTTAAATGATTTTTATGTATGCCATTCAGCGGCGCAAATATATAAAAAATTAGACTATTCCCTTACAGGTTTATTTGAAATTAAATCAATAAATAAATTTATTTTTTTCTTTAAATCTCTTCTATGCGAAATAAAATCTAAAAATCCATGATCCAAAACAAATTCTGCTGTTTGAAAACCTTCTGGTAAATCCTTTCCAGTGGTATCTTTTACAACTCTCGGCCCAGCAAATCCAATTAATGCACCTGGCTCACTAATATTTACATCACCTAACATTGCAAAAGATGCAGTTGTTCCTCCTGTCGTGGGATCAGTACACAAAGATACATAAGGAATTTTAGCTTCAGATAACTGTGCAAGTTTTGCTGAAGTTTTTGCAAGTTGCATTAATGAAATAGCTGCCTCCATCATTCTCGCGCCACCAGATTTGGAAATAATTAGTAATGGTATTTTTTTATTCATAGAATAGTCAATTGCTCTAGTAATTTTTTCCCCAACAACACTACCCATTGATCCACCAATAAAGCTAAAGTCCATGCAAGCAATTACTATATCTTTACCCGAGGACTTTCCTACTGCAGTACGAATCGCATCGTTAAGTTTTGTTTTATTTTTTGCCTCCTTAAGTCTTTCTGTATATTTTTTTTTATCGATAAATTTTAGGGGATCTTTTGAGCTTAATGACTTGTCTAATTCTTTAAACTTTCCATCAAATAAAATCGCAAAATATTCATTACTACCAATTCTAACGTGATAATCATCCTCAGGGCTTACATAAAAATTCTTTTGCAACTCATCGGTATCTATAACTTTTCCTGTAGGGGACTTATACCAAAGTCCTTTGGGAATATCTTTTTTCTCTTGAGTTGGAGTTTGAATTCCTTTGTTACGTCTTTTAAACCAAGCCATACTAATTTGTATAATAAAACAAATCTAAAAATTTATAATGTATTCACATTATTTAAATCATGAAAAGCTTTAGATAGTCTTTCAACAAAACTTTTTTCACCTTCTCTTATCCATTTTCTTGGGTCGTAATATTTTTTGTTAGGGATTTCTTCACCTTCTGGGTTTCCAATTTGGGATTTTAAATAATCCATATTATTAATAAAATAATCTCTTACTCCAGACATGTAAGCGTATTGCATATCTGTATCAATGTTCATCTTAATGACTCCATAATCAATAGCCTCTCTAATTTCATCAACTGTAGATCCTGATCCTCCGTGAAATACAAAGTCAATTGAATTATGTTCAACATTAAATTTCTTCGAAATATATTCCTGTGAATTCTTTAAAATCTTAGGGGTTAATTTTACATTCCCTGGTTTATATACTCCATGAACATTTCCAAATGCTGCAGCAACCATAAACTTATCACTAATTTTAATTAAATTTTCATAGGCATATGAAACTTCTTCAGGTTGAGTATAGAGTTTTGATTCATCAATATCAGAGTTGTCAACTCCATCTTCCTCCCCACCCGTTATCCCTAATTCAATTTCTAGAGTCATTCCAATTTTAGACATTCTTGTGAGATATGCTTCACATATTTCAATATTTTCTTCAATGGGCTCCTCTGAAAGATCTAACATATGAGAACTAAATAAGGAATGACCTTTATCGTTAAACATTTTTTCATTTGCGATCATTAAACCATCAATCCAGGGCAAAAGTTTTTTTGCACAATGATCGGTATGTAAAATGACTGGAACTCCATAAGCTTTTGCCATGGTGTGTACATGTAATGCACCTGAAATAGCACCATTGATTGATGAAAATTCATTTCCATTTTCTAACCCCTTTCCAGAATTAAATGTTGCGCCTCCATTTGAAAACTGAATAATTACTGGTGAATTTAATTTTTTTGCTGTTTCTAAAACAGCATTTATACTGCTAGATCCAATTACATTAACCGCTGGTAAAGCAAACTTCTTTTTTTTTGCAAGTTTCAGGATTTCTTGTACTTGATTTCCAGTAGCTACACCTGGTTTGATATTATGATTCATTAAAATAGTTATGTTTTATGGTTAGATTACTTTAATTTTAATGAAGTCAAAGTTAATAATAACTAACAATATGATTACAAAAAATCAGATAAAATTAATCCGCTCTTTATCCCAAAAAAAAAATAGAAAAAAACATAAACTTTTTGTAGCTGAGGGGAGTAAAGTTGTTGATGAACTATTAGTCTCAAATCTTGAGCTTGACAGTATTTATTCAATTGAAAATAAATATGAAGAATATGATTGTTTTTTTAAGATTAGTAATGAAAAATTATCAATGATCAGTAATTTAAAAACACCTAACAATGTTTTAGCAATATTTAAAATACCAGAGCTGAAAGACATTAATTTTGGTAAAAATATTATTGCTCTCGAAAATATCAGTGATCCAGGAAATCTTGGTTCAATCATTCGTCTATGTGACTGGTTTGGAATTGACGATTTAATATGTAGTTTGGATACTGTTGACTGCTACAATCCAAAAGTTATACAAGCTACAATGGGGTCTATTTCCAGAGTTAATATTATTTACTCAGACCTTAATTTTTTGATTAAAAAATCAAAAAATTTAGTTTTAGCTGATTTGAAAGGCATAGCATTGAAAAAGTACAATTTTAAAAAAGATCAAATTATTTTTTTTGGAAATGAATCTGAGGGAATTAGTAATCATTTAAAAAAAGTTGTTTCCGAGTCAATAACAATTAAAAAATATGGTGATAAAATTGATAGCTTGAATGTTGCTAACTCTGTTGCAATTGTTTTGTCACATCTCAATAATTGATAATTATTGAAAAGTAAAATTTAATACAAAACCACTAGTTTTCATATGTCTTATATTAGATGTCCAAGGGCTATCTATCTCATTATCAGGGATGTGCTCGTCATTAATGGCAAAAACTCCACGAATGCTTGGGGTAAACTTAAACCATTCTAAATAAAAATCGATTCCAAAACCAATTTCGTAAAAAAATACGTTCCTTTTTGTTCTAAATTCTCCTAAACTATTATCGTTTAAACTATTTTCTTTACTTGAAAGATTAATAGCAGTAGATAGACCACCAAGGAGAAATGGCTTAAAATTATTTAATCTTTTGGATGAAATTTTTACTAAAAGAGGGAAATGTATGTAGGTTGACTTTATCTCTCTCAAATGAATATTTTCAATAAACTCATCAGAACCAAAGTCAACGTAATCAAATAAAATATTTCTTTTAGACATTATCAAGCCTGGCTCAAAACGAAAATCAAAATAATCATTGATTCTAATATTACCTATTAATCCAACATTGAATCCCGTAGATTTTTCAGTCTGAATATCCGATCTGTTATTCAAATAATCAAAATTAAAGTCATAACTATTAAATCCTAGGAAATAACCCCACGATAATGGCGGTTTATCAAAATTTTCATTATTTAAGACCTGCTTTTTTTGGTAGAATTGTCCAAATGAATATTGAATAGAGAATAATATTATAAACGTTATTAATTTATATCTTAAACTCATTAGTTGTTTTGTTCTTCAAATATAAATTATACAACCAAAATATGAGTAATTTATTGTTTCATAATTTGCCAATCTTAATATCTGATTATTTAAAAATAGCATATATTTGCCTGAAGAATTATTATAAATAATGAAAATAATAATTGCTGGATCCGGTGAAGTAGGGTCTCATTTAGCAAAATTATTATCTTATGAATCTCAGGAAATTACTCTGATTGATTCAAATGATGAGAAATTATCTTTCCCAAATAGTCAATTGGATATAAAGGTTGTTCAAGGGGATTGTACATCAATTTCTACACTTAAAAAATCTAATGTTTCAGATTGCGATTTGTTTGTTGGCGTTACTGCATCAGAGTCTGTTAATCTTTTAACTTGTTTTTTAGCAAGTAATTTGGGTGCAAAAAAAACAATCGCTAGAATTTCTAATCCAGAACTTATAAAAGAAAAAGATTTACAATTTGATAGTCTAGGAATTAGTGAATTAATATCACCTGAAATTCTTACATCAAAAGAGATAAATATGGTAATTAATAGGTCTGAGTTTACTGATCCTTTTGAATTTGATGATGGAGCCTTAATCACTCTTGGTTTGAGCGCAACACATACCTCAAAGTTTGTCGGAAAAACGGTGGTTGAATCAGCAAAAATTTTTCCAGAAACTCATTTTTTCCCAATTTCTATTAAAAGAGGAGATAAAACAATAATTCCGAGAGGGGACACTATTTTTAAAAATGGAGACCATATTGTATTTATGACTGAGCCTGGAGGTGAGGAGGAATTACTAAATATTTCAGGCCAAAATAATGACACAATTAAAAATGTAATGGTATTGGGGGGTGGTCGAGTTGGAAAAAAGGTTGCTGAAGACTTGGCAAATGATGAAATAAATGTAAAGCTAGTTGAAATCAATAAGGAAAGAGCAGAGGAGTTAGCCGAGGATTTAAATGAATGTCTTATTATTCACGGTGATGGAACAAACTCAGACCTCTTGGAGGAAGAACAAGTGGATCAAATGGATGCATTTATTGCAGTTACTGGTGATTCTGAAACTAATATTATGTCTAGCTTGATTGCAAATACAAAAGGAATTGACAAAACAATTGCTTTAGTTGACAATCTTGATTATTATAAACTAACCCAAATTAGTGGTATTGATACCTTAATCAACAAAAAATTACTAGCTGCAGATGCAATTTCTAAACATGTTCATAAAGCTGAAGTAGTAGCGATATCTCAGCTTGACAATATGGATGCAGAGTTATTAGAATTTGTAGTTAATGAAAATTCAAAAATTTGCAATAATGTTGTTCGTGATTTAAATTTTCCAAGATCCGCTATTATTGCTGGTGTAATTAGAGACGGTAAAGGAAATATTGTGCTTGGGGATTTTAAGATTTTAAATCAAGACAGGATTGTTGTTTGTTGTCTCAAAGATTCTATAAACAAGGTTGAAAAACTATTTTGATGAATATCAATCTTAAAATAATATTTTATTTCTTAGGCTTTCTTTTGATAATCAATGGGGCATTTATGTTCTTAAGTTCATTAGTTAGCTATTACTACAGAGATGGCGTCACTAATGATCTATTGATTTCTGGGTTTGCAGTTTGTTTATTAGGCTTGATTTTACTTTTATTAAACAAAAATCATGATAAACAGATTAATAAAAGAGAGGGCTACTTGATAGTTTTCCTTGGATGGTTAATAATGATAATTTCAGGAACAACACCATACTTTATTTCGGAGTCAATTAGTGGTTTTTCAAATATCTTTTTCGAAACTACATCTGGCTACACCGCTACTGGGGCAACCATCATTAACGATGTAGAAAGCCTACCCTATGGAATTTTATTTTGGAGAAGTATTACCCATTGGCTTGGTGGTATGGGTATGATTGTCTTCGCTATTGCTATTTTACCTTTGCTTGGAATTGGTGGTATGCAGCTATTTAGCGCTGAATCACCTGGCCCTAACACCGATAAATTACACCCTAGAATTACAGACACTGCGAAGAGGTTATGGCTAATATATGTATCATTTACTTTTATTGAGACCATTTTTTTAAAATTAGCTGGAATGAGTTTTTTTGATGCAATAAACCACTCTATGAGTAATATTGCGTCAGGTGGGTTTTCAACAAAAAATGCTAGTATTGGGCACTGGAATACAAATCCACTAATCCAATACATTATTGTATTATTTATGTTTATTGCAGGAACAAATTTTGTTCTTAGTTATTTTGCCTTTAAGCTTGATTTCAAGAGAATTTTTAAAGATGAAGAGTTAAGGATTTATCTATTTTTTATTTTTTTCTTTACAGTTTTTGTTGCAGCAACAATATTATTAAATCCAGATCTTTTTTCTCAATACTCTGGAAATAATTTTAACAGAGTGGAGGAAATATTTAGACATTCTATTTTTCAGGTTGTTTCTATAATTACCACAACTGGCTTTGTAACCGCTGACTATACTGCTTGGTCACCCTTGTTGTTATTATTATTTTTTGGATTAATGTTTCTAGGCGGCTCAGCTGGTAGTACATCTGGAGGATTTAAGATAATGAGACACATCTTGATTATAAAAAATGGTATACTTCAGTTTAAAAAGATATTGCACCCTCATGCAATCATTCCTCTTAGGTATAATTCATCTTCTGTATCTAATGAAATTACATATAATATTTTAGGTTTTTTTATTGTATATATTCTATCTTTTATAGTAGGGGCAATGGTCTTTGGTATATTTGGGTTAGACTTTGAATCGGCAATTGGAATTTCAGCATCCAGTCTTGGGAATGTTGGTCCCTCAATCGGATCTTTTGGTCCAATGAATACTTTTTATGATTTACCAATTTTAGCGAAGTGGTGGTCCTCTTTCCTTATGTTACTGGGAAGATTAGAATTATTTACTGTACTGATTGTATTTACTCCTTACTTTTGGAGTAATAGATAATATTAGCAAAGACAATTTCTTATTCTTTTAATTGCTTCTGTAATTTTATCTTTTGAAGCGGCATAAGAAATTCTAATACAGTTTGGGTTTCCAAATGCATTTCCAGTTACCGTTGCAACTTTAGCTTTTTCTAATAAGAACATAGACATATCCGATGCATTTTTAATTGTAAATCCATCAATTGTTTTATTAAAATAAAATGATATGTCAGGAAACACATAAAATGCACCATCTGGTCTGTTACAAATAAATCCTTTCACACTACTTAATAATTCTAAAATTAAATCTCTTCTAGATTTAAATTCATCAACCATGAATTTAATTTTTTTTGGATCTTCATTAAGTGCAGTTATGACAGCGCGTTGTGCGATACAATTTGCACCACTTGTAACCTGACCTTGAATTTTGTTGCAGGCTCTCGCAATCCACTCTGGACCACCCAAATAACCAATCCTCCAACCAGTCATAGCAAATGCTTTAGACACTCCATTTACTGTAATAACTCTATGCTTAATTTCATTAAAACTTCCAATACTACAATGTTTTCCTATATAGTTTATATGTTCGTAAATTTCATCGGAAACTACAAATATCTTTTCATGCTTTTCCAATACCTTCACAATTGACTTTAATTCATCCTTATTATACACTGATCCACTTGGGTTGCACGGAGAGCTAAACCAAATCATTTTAGTGTTAGGAGTTATTGATGATTCAAGTTCAGCTGCGCTCATTTTAAAGTCATTTTTGATATCAGTTTTAATTTCAACTGGGATACCCCCCTTCAACTTGATAATGTCGCTATAGCTAACCCAGTATGGACATGGTAAAATAACTTCATCATCTTTTTCAATTAGTACAGATGCAATATTATAAAGAGATTGTTTGGCACCAGTGGAAACAACTATCTGTGATTTATCAAAGTTTAAATTATTATCTCTTTTGAATTTATGAATAATTGAATCTTTGAGTGCATCATATCCATCTACTGGCGTGTAAGAATTATAGTTTTCTTCAATCGCTTTAACTGCTGCATCCTTAATAAATTCAGGAGTATTAAAATCAGGCTCTCCTAAACTAAGACCAATAATATCTAGTCCTTTAGATTTTAATTCTTTTGCTTTTGCAGCCATTGCAAGTGTTTGCGAAGTCGCAAGATTTTTAACTCTTGAAGATAGGAATTCGTTCATGATAATTAATGAGATAAAAATAAGATCTAAGAATTAATAAATGAAATTATTTTTTACAATATTGTGTTATTTTAATAACTTTTACTTCATGAATATAATTTTACATCATTTTCCAAATTTATCTGATGATCAAAAAAATAAATTTCTTGAGTTAGAAAAGATTTATAAATTCTGGAATTCTAAAATAAATGTCATTTCTAGAAAAGACATTGATAATATTTATTTGCACCATATACTTCATTCTTTATCTATTGCAAAATTTATTGAATTTAAAAAAGGAACTAGTGTTCTTGATTTAGGTACTGGAGGTGGTTTCCCTGGAGTTCCATTATCCATATTTTTTCCAGAATGTAATTTTAATTTGGTTGACGGTGTGAAAAAGAAGGTAGATGTTGTAAATGCGGTTTCTAAAGATCTTAATTTAAAAAATATCACTACATATAAATCAAGAGCAGAGGACTTGAATTTAAAATATGATTTTTTGGTTTCACGAGCTGTTACAAAAATTCCAAAATTATTGAAATGGTCTAAAAATTGCTGTAACCACCATTCCAAAAATTCAATAAAAAATGGCATCATAGTCCTCAAGGGAGGGGATCTCAACGAAGAGTTAAAATCAGTTCCTTTTAAAAGGATTATTCAGTTAAATCAGATTTTTGATTATGAATATTTTCAGCAAAAAAAAATAGTATATATCCCACAAAGTTAGTTCACAATCAGCTTAAATGCCCTTACTTTCCCAAGACTTTCAACTTCTACAAAATAAATGGAAGGGGATAGAAAATCAAGATTCATTTTATGTTCTAATGTGTTAATTTCAGTACTAAGAATATTTTGTCCAATTGTGTTATAAATTTTTACATTAGTTAGAATTTCAGATGAATTTATTTCCAGTTCTTTATTTGCGGGATTATAAAAGTATGTAATTTCTAGTTCTTGAAAATCATTACTAGATAATGAGCCTTCTATTTTGAAAGAGTCCATTTGTAATAAGAAAGAGTCATCTGAAACATAGTTAATTCCAATCCTTACATTTTCACCTTGAAAAGATGATAAATCGAATTCGTAACTTGTCCAGCTAGTAGGTACTTCAATGTAATTTCCGTCGTTAATAAACTGAAAGTCAATGTAATCGCTGGAATTACCTACAGCAACCCTGAATCGTTCAAGACCATAATCATCTTTTAAGCTTTTTGCAACAAAACTTAGTATAGGGTTACTAATACCATTTAATGAAAATTCTGGACTGATCATCCAGTCGTTGTTGGGAGTTGTAGTATTAGAAGCACCTGATGCTATGAAATATAGACCTTGACTTCCCTCATAGGTATTCCAAAAAGGTTCTTCACTTGGTGAATTTCCAGATGGAATAGCGTCTTCTTGGTTGTAAATTATTGCAGTTCCAACATATCCTTCATTTTCAAAGTCCATTGCATTTGCTCCCCAAGTGGTACCACCATCCAAATCATATGAAATCCATTCTCCAAAATTATTAATAGTAAATGCGTCATAGCATTCAAAATAATCTCTCCAAACAATTGGAAGATTATAAATATCTGGACAATTAATTTCCTCTTGACTTGTAATATTAATGCTGATAGAATTATTTAATAAATCTTCATCATTTTCTAGATTTACACCGCATATGATAGTGTAATCACCAGGGGATGAGAAATCAAAATTTGTCTCAAAAGAAAATTCAATAATTTCAGTTGATTCTATAGTTTGAGTAACAGATTGTATAATTGAATCACCCCCATTTACAGAATAATATGATTCAAAATTATCAATGTTATTAATTCCAAAATTTCTAATCGTAATACTAATTGACTCATTATTTGTGAGGACACCAGTTTCTGGGGAATCAATGCTTAAGATACCAATATCATTTTGATTTTCGGGAACTTCACATGATGAGGGTATAGAAAAATCTTCTGTTTGGTCTTGCCTATTGTTTGCATTTCCTTGATCGGCTAAAGTACCAAGTCCCCTTCTTGCAAATACTTCCCAAATCAAACATTCGTGTATGCCATTATTTGTAAGTTCATCTGCTAATAAAATTGCATCTCTAAATTCTACAAAACCAGGATTACAGGGAGAAACTTTCAAAGCATCAATAAATAATTGCATAATTATATTATTTCCACCTGACCCATTAATTAGATTAGTATCATATCCATATTGATCTATAAATGCCCATGTTAAATCCCACAACATAGTGCCAAAAACAAAACCAACTCCGTGTGGTTGAGATAAATTATTTGTATTATTAGTATCACCATAGGTGTAGTTATTAACGTTAAAATCAGTTGAGTAAGGTGCATTTCTAATACCAGGCCCATCAATCGCTTGGCTTGACGCATAAGTTCCATACCCCACAGCTTTTTCTGGATAGTCCTCTTCTTTTAGCATTAACATTAAACCTATCCAATCTGAAAGTCCTTCGCTCATTGTTTCATCATTATTTAGACAACTTACTGTTTGTGCTCCACCAACTAATCTAGAGGTAATACCATGCCCATACTCATGAGCAATAATTCCATTATCAAAACTTCCATCTAAAAAACCACCACTTTCCGTTAAATTTGCATTTATTATGGCGCCTGATTCCAGTTCTGAAATTAACATTTCGCCAAAATTTTGATTGACCATAATTGAAGGGATTGTTGTTCCCGTTGTGGCGCCCTCGCCCATAACAACAGGGTTTCCAGGCTCATTATTTGTCATAATTACGGCAATTGCACCAGCATTTTGCGCAGCTAAAGTTTTAAAGCTAAAATCACATGTACCTCTTCTTATTACTGCAATTTTTCCGTCTATCTGGTTTACATTTACAATATTTTCACAAGCATCGTAAAAATCATTTTCTCCACCAATAACGGGCATGTCTTGAACGAGCGCAAGCTCTCCAGTTAATGAATTGTCTGAGGGTAGTGGATCTCCAAATGCAGCTGGAATCCCATTATAAGTTCCTTCCAAATTCCCATTTAAAATTGTAAGTGGTTCACCATCTTGGGAATTCCACAAATACATGGTAATAAGTGGATTTTGACCATCAGGGGTTGGACTAAATGAGGCATTATTTAATCCAGATCCATCTTGTGCATCAGCAATGACACTATCTCCGCCTTGTCCTCCGTTTCCATAATTATTTTCTTGAAAATTTCCACTTTGCTCATCGAATCCATAATTATACCAGATGTCATGTACCATATTTCCAGTATAAAAAAGATTTGTAATCGATAAATCTTGATAACTAGCAGGTTCTCCACTTATATCAAAGTCGTAATTAAAATTTAAGGAGCTTCCGCCGTCGGGGGAGTAGTCTGTTCCAGTCTGAGAATTATCTCCCTCATCATCTTCTCTTGCATATATATTATTTCCTCTAGTTATGGTGAACTCGGGACCAATATTTCCGTCAGTATCATGCCAACCAAAAGGTGAGGCAATAGGATCAGCAGGATTTACAACTGTTTCAAAGGGCCCATCAATAGGGCTTTCATTTGGTAATTTTATCACTCCATAGGACGCACCATCATTTGAAAATTGTAAGTTTTGTGTGGAATGCGAATGGTTATGACTTTCACGATTAAGAAAATGATTCGATTTACAATTATATGTCCAGTTTTCGACATGTAATATTTCACCATTAATTGCACTTATGAAAAAATTATATAGGTTATTATCATTTAATGAAAATAATTGAAAATTCCATGTCAGCTCTAATCTTTCATTGAATAAAAAATATTTTAAGCTTGGAACTACTTTACTATCAGATTTGAGATTATAAGCAGAAATGGTATTACTTAATGCATCAACAGATGAATATTTAGCGTCAATATCAACATTCTTTAGATATTTTTTTTCTGTAAATCTGTTGGAGAAGTTAAAAATAGATTCATCTTTGAATACCACTGTAGAAATTGAATTATATATTTCAATATTATTTAGCTCTTGCTGAAAGTAATAAACTTTATAGTATTCATTATTTTCAATCTTGCTTTTTGTATTAAAATTAATGTAGTCCAAATTATTTTCAGACAGATATCTTTCAAATTTTATTTTTACATTGGATTGAGAATATCCTAATGTAAATACTAGTAAAAATTGAAAAGAAATTAGTTTTATAAAAAAATCTTTAAGCATTATTCAATTGATACAAATGTTAGGCCACAATAAAAATGCTACTAATTTAGATAGTAGCATTTTTTTTAAAATAGAAAACAATTAAAGTATCTAATGCTTGATAAGTTTAATGGTTTTTGTTTTACCACTGTTAGAAACTAGTTTTAGAAAATAAGTTCCAATTTTTTGATTTGTCAAATCAAGCATATTATTACCATTTTCTAATTTGCCATTTTTTAGAAATTGCCCCAGTATATTACTAATCTCAAAAGTTAAAATTTCACCATTCAAATTTATATTATATATTCCGTCAGATGGATTTGGGAAAACTTTAATTAACGAACCATCAATTTCCTCAATGCTTAGGCTTTCTACTATATTTACTGTGTAGTCCTCTGTTTCTCCATATTGTGTTACCTCACAAGAATCATCTGGAACAGCAGCAGCATAATTAGATTTTACTCTCATCATATGCTCACCAAATGGGGCATTTGCTGAAATTGTTACAGGAAGTGTTCCATTATACGTTCCAGGCCCTTGGCCACTTGCAAGTGTTGGTGTTTCAAGGATTATTTCATCAGTTGTAAAGTTATAATCATCATTAAAATCAATCCATACTTTGTAAAGTTGACTTCCATAACCTGTTTCAAAATACATGTCATAGGTTTCTCCAGCGACTAATTCCGTTGAAAGATATGTAAAGTCACCATAACCTTCACAACCTGAGGGATTACTAATATCTCCAAATGCAAAATCTGTCATCCCATCTCCAAAGGAACAATCCATAGCAGGTTGGCACCATAATTCTAAAGTAATATTTTCAGAGATTGAATCATTTTCAAGATTTTCATCATTTTCTAAATATGCGGTTACTGAAATGTTCACGTTTGAACCTATTGCAAATCCGGATAAGTCTAACAAAGTGTTAAATTCATAAACATATGATTCAGTTGAGGGTATACTGCCTGAAAAAGTTTCAACGACAGGGTCAGCACCATTGACTTGATAAGCTATTTGGAAGTTTTCAGCGCTATTTAAACCAAAATTTTCTAGAGTCACACTCACAATTTCTTCAGCACTTGGTTGCAATCCATTAGGTGATTCTAATGAAATAACTCCTAAGTCATTGTCAAGTCTCTCATAAGTTAGATTAGCTCTTGATCCATTAATAATTTCTTGAGTATTTTCAGCAACATAAACAATTACTTCTAAATCCTCAAGAACTACAGGAACACCATTATAATCAGAAGGGATTTGATATGTATGGGTAAATTGGTTTAAATCTCCTTGATTAGTATTGTTTACGACTTCTCCCCATTGACCAGATAAAAAATGAACTAAGCGGTTTTGATGTACATATTCATTACCTCCAGGGAAATTACCTGTACCAGATTGATACGCAATTGTGTTATTTTGAAGTAAAGCAATATTGAGTCTATTTGTTGATAAAGAGCTTGAACCCGTGTAAAAAACTTCTGAGTTAACGGTCAATGTATTTGTTGCATAATCAATAACTGCATTAGCCCCAACATTTAAATAAGCAGATTCTGCTAAAGTTTCTTCAACCGAAAATACGATGGGATTACTCGTTGTAGCATTATAACCTCCAGGAATTCCTGTCCCGCCATTTGCAGAGTATGAAGGGAAAACATGTCTATTGGTACTGGCAGATGGGTAACTACCGCCGATTTGTGCTTGATTTGCTAATGCACTTCCAAATGGTGTTGTAAAATCTGGTTGACCAGGCCCAGGCGTTGCATAGCCACCTTCATGTATTTTTACCACGAAAACGTCCTCAGGATAAGTGTCTAATAAATAGTATGCAATTGCATGAGCAACAGGGCAATAAGTACAGTTAAGACCAGTATATTCTTCAATAACTGCATTTTTATTTTCTGGAATTGTAGAAACTATTTCTTGTGCCATTGACTGCATATTAATAATAATTGCAATCATTAAAAAAAGATAATTTTTATTCATATTATTGATGTTAAGTGGTATTTTTGTATAAATCAAAGTAAAAATAATGAAAAATAAGATATACTTCCCTGTAATATTATTTTTTTGTTGTCTTTTGTCATATTCTCAAAATGAATATGCTTTCACTTTGGAAGACAGTGATGGTTTAACAATCGATGATAACGAAATTTTAGAATTCTCTTCTACCACTTACCCAGAAGCATCATTAAATTTCCTTGTAAGAAATAATACTTCAGAAGTCATCATGGTCAGAGCTGAAGTTACAAATGTTAGTGGAACTGATGGAGGCCAGATTGAATTTTGTTTTGGAGAGTGTTATTTTGGGGTTTTAGAAGGTCAGTCGTATCCCATAGGAAATTGGCAACCAGTTGTTTTTATTGAGCCCGGTCAAACACAGATTTCTGCGGGAGATCATATTTACAATTTTGATGTTGGTGATGGTGAAAATCCCGTTATATACTCTTTTAGATTTTATATGTCTGATATTGATGGCAATGAGCTAATGAGTATTCCCGAGTTGCAAACAGATTATTCTATTACTTATTTCTATTCATCAACATTAAGCAATAACTCGGAAAATATTTTAGATTTTAGTTATTCCTATTCAAACAATAGAATTAAAATTAATTGCGATGAGCAATTAAAATTAGAACTATATAACTTAACAGGTCAAAAACTCTTTAGTCGTGATTTATTTTTTGGCGAGAATATGATAAACGTTGATAAATTTGAAAATAAAATCATTGTGATGAAATTTTACAACGATGATGGTGATACTGAATTTAAAAAAATAGGTATTTATTAAAATGAGTGCGATAGATTTAGATTAAATCCGTTACTCTCAGGTACAAATCTACATACCCCACCCACGCAAATAAGACCTCCTCTTTGTCTTCCATAGTTAAAACCGACTCTGGTGGCGCCTTTGGAAAAACTGCCTCCTAAATTGTAATAGTGTATATCATTATCATTTCCATAATTCCATATATCAGAAAGAAATAAATTGATATTGTTACTAATGCCTAACTCATACACAAATCCTAACCAATTTTTTTTATCCTCCTTTGTCCATAAATGTTGAACTACAAATCTGTTATTTCTGTTTTTTTGGTCGATCCTATTAATTTCTACAACCCCAACTTTAGCATTAATAAAACCTTGTACTCCAACAGGCCCACCTTGTGATACCCCCTTGTCAATTGACAAATTAAGTAAAGTGATTGTTGAACTAGTTTTTCTGTTCCATCTATTTTTTATTTCCAAATTAAAATCACGATAATATCTCTCATTAGATCCCCCAAAACTGGTCTCGTACGATTGGTCTTCGTTAAATGTGGTATTTAATGAACCCCAATAAGAAAAATTTAAAGCAAGTTTTGTTTTAAATTTTCCAAGTAGACTTTCTTTATCAAAAGTGTAGAAAATATCATTTTGAACTCCAATCTCACCAGCTCTTTTTTCTAGATTATTTATTGTTAGTCTAGGTTGTGCATTATATACATAAATATTTGTGAGAAGATAATCTTGTTGTTTGGTAAGGGCGGGTGTGAAACTAACGGTTTGCTGATTATATATATTTCCTTCTGCAAGTTTATCGCTGTAAAAATTAAAATTTTCTAATCTTCTAAAACTTGTATTAATTCCTAGACCTTTTCTGGAGTAGCCTACATCAAGTTGCAAAGCAGTTCCATCATATTTTCTCTGCGATAGAATAGTATTTTCATTAGCTAGAACATCACTATTTTTTTTGGCAACTTCTAGATTAAAATAAAATTTTTCATAAAACATGTTAAATCTACCTCCTAATACACTAACATTTTTTGGCTCATTAAATCCGGCATCTAAATTTTGATACCTGTTAACAAAACCTAAACCTACTGAAATGTCTAATTTCTCACTCTTCAATAATTTATTTAGGTTATAATCAGAGTTAAGTCCTGAAATTACAGAATTGGAAAAATCAAAACCGACTCTTTGTTTTCCATGGATAATTGAAAACTCAAGATTATCAGAAGGGTAATACTTATAATTAACTCCCATTATTGAGTTATTGATACCCAATTGACGATCTTCCCATGCGCGAAAAATTAGTCCATTTCCAAATTGTTCATAAAAAGAACCAATTGTGATTTCATTTTTTTCATTTTGATATTTTAAATAATATTGAGCAATTTCACTATTATCAGAAAATACATCAGAGTAGCCCAATAAAGCGCTAGGAAGGTAGCTTTCGAATTGAACACCGTATAAAATTTTACCATTTTGAAAATCAAGTTGGAAATAGTTGTTAGATCGAAAATTATCATTCGGTGCATTAAAATTTAGCCCACTGTCATCTTGTAAAATTTGACTGTTACTATCAAAACTCCCTGACACATATGTATTTTCCTGAGCAGTAAAAATAGTAGTAAATAGAATAAATATTAGAAGATTAATTTGTTTCATTTTCTCTTAATTTATTAAATAAATATTCCTCGTCTCCAGGTTGATAGCCAGTATGCTGATAAACAATTTCTTTATTTTTAATTATAAATGTTTGTGGAATATATGATGTTCCGAGAGCTCTTTTAAAATCCTGGTTTTTGTCAAAAAATATTTGGTAAGGCCACGATTTTCCGTTAGCGAGCGCTTTAGCTCTTTTTTGAGACCTACTATCATCAACACTTATTGCAAAAAAATCAAAATTGATTTCCTCCTTCCAATCATCATAAATATCATTAATTGCATCAAGCTCCTTAATGCAAGGAACACACCAAGTAGCCCATAGTGATATTACGGTTAACTTATCATGAGATAATAAGTTATGCACTTTCTCATTATTACCTTCAAAATCACTAATGGTAATATCAGGTATTTGCTTTTGAGAAAAAGAGAACATAGCAAAAAATAAGCAGAATAAAAAGAATATTTTTTTCATCTTTTTTTTTGCTAAGATAGTTTGTTTTTTAGTTGTAGCGAATAAACTAACAAAATATGTAAATTTGCATTCACACATGAGATCACTATTTTTTAAAACATTTATTTTTCTGTTTTCGTTACTGCTGCTAATAAGATGTAGTGAAAATGAAGATTTTTCCAATCTATTACCTGTATTGGAAGTCTCTACTGGTTTGGAGGTTGAAACATCCTATATCACGAATCAACCAATTACATTTAGTGTTTTTAATGAAAGTGGTGAAGATTTAACCAATATTTCAATTTTTTACATAGATGGTGAAGAAAATGAAAATAATCTAATTACTCATTCTGCAGAGGGAAATCATAGTGTTTATGCTGAGTATTTTATCAATGGACAACTTTATTCAACTGAATCCAAAAACTATTCTGTGGTTAACCCTGAAACTAAATTATTATTGGAAGATTTTACGGGAACCTGGTGTGGATATTGCCCACCAGTGAAATATGCAATTCAGCAAGCCCTAGAAATGTACCCAAATAAAATCACTGTTGTTGCAACCCATCAAAATGATCAATTTGCAATCAGTCAAGAAGAGGAATTGATCAATGGTCTTGGGCCATTTGGATTACCAGAGGCAAGAATTAATAGAGCGATTGAATGGTTTGATCCTTATGAACTGAATGAATTAGACAGTTATTTAAATCATGAAAATGATATTGCTATTTCAATTGAAAGCGATATTGAAAATGAGATTTTACAAATTAAAGTAAGATTTGTTTCACGTAATGCACTGAACAATCACAAATTAGTTGTATATCTTTTAGAAGATGGACTAATTGCTGATCAAAGCAATTATTTAAATTTTGATGAAACTAGCTACTTTTACAATCAGGGAAATCCAATTATAGATTATGAGCATAATGATGTACTTAGGCACACTTTCACAAATGTTTTAGGTGATCAGTTAGGAAATATTGAACCCTATGAAGATATAATTAATTTTTACAATATTAATTTATCTACTAATAATTTCCAAAGTGAAAATCTTAGGATTGTTGCATTTATCACTGATTCTGAAAATTTAACAATTAACTCCCAATATGTTTCTGTTGGGGAATTTCAGGACTTTAATTAATTTTTATCTAAAAAAGGATATCTGTAATCTTTTGGAGTAACAAAAGTTTCTTTGATCAATCTTGGAGAAACCCATCGCAACAAGTTTAACATACTCCCTGCTTTATCATTAGTACCTGATCCTCTAGCACCACCAAAAGGTTGTCTTCCAACAACAGCACCTGTGGGCTTATCATTTATATAAAAATTTCCAGCCGAATGTTTTAAAATTTTTGTTGCTTTTTCTATCATATTTCTATCCTTAGATAGAATTGCCCCGGTCAAAGCATATTCACTTGTTTGATCCACCAACAAGAGTGTCTCTTCAAATTTGTCATCATCGAATAGATAAATTGTAATTACAGGACCAAATATTTCCTCTCTCATAGTGACATATTTTGGATCGTTAGTTAAAATAACTGTAGGATCCACAAAATATCCCATAGACTTATCTGAATTACCACCAGCAATTATTTTACAATTAGAATCTTTTTTAGCATTTTCGATATAATTGACAATCTTATCAAAAGAAGCTTCATGAATTACAGACGTAACAAAATTCTCTAAATTTTCAGGTGACCCAATAGAGATTGTTTTCAGCTCTTCAAGAAGGAATTTCTCAACATCTTTCCATATAGTTTTTGAAATATATGCTCTGGAGGCAGCACTACATTTCTGCCCTTGAAATTCAAAAGCACCCCTAATAATTGCTGTAGCTACCTCTTTATAGTTCGCTGATTTGTGAGCAACAATAAAATCTTTACCACCTGTCTCCCCAACAATTTTTGGGTAGGTTTTGTATTTTTCGATATTGAGTCCAATTTTTTTCCAAAAGGTTTTAAAAATACTTGTTGATCCTGTAAAATGAATTCCAGCAAAATTTGAATTATCCATCACAATTTCAGTAATCATTTCTGGATCCCCAAAAACAGCATTAATTACACCACCGGGTAAACCAGCTTCTTTAAAAATATCAATGATCACTTTGGAAGAATATATTTGACTGTCACTTGGTTTCCAAACTACTACATTGCCTAGCATGGCCATACACGCAGGAAGATTTGCTGCAATTGCAGTAAAATTAAATGGGGTTACCGCATATACAAAACCCTCAAGTGGTCTGTACTCGATACGATTCCATGCATCTGAATCGCTGTCTGGTTGATTTTGATACATATGAGTTACGTATTCAACATTAAATCTTAAGAAGTCAATCAATTCACATGCAGCATCAATTTCAGCTTGATGAACTGTTTTTGATTGACCTATCATGGTAGCCGCATTTATAATATGTCTGTAAGGTCCTGCAATTAATTCAGCAGCTCTTAAAAAAATTGCTGATCTGTTTTCCCATGACATAGATTCCCATTTTGCTTTCGCATTTAAAGAACTTTCAATAGCGTCCTTAACATGTTTTTTTTCAGCTAAGTAATACTCACCAACAACTTTTTTGTGATCATGAGGAGGGTTGATTGGTTTTGAATTTTTACTTTGAACATCTATTCCATCAATATACATTGGGACCTTAGTGTGAGAATTATACATGTTTTTATATTGTTCTAATACCAATTTTCTTTCTGGTGAATTTGGAGCATAACTTTTAACTAGCTCATTTTTAGCTTTTGGTACTTTGAAAAAACCTGTACTCATAATTTTTAATTTATTAATTGGACGCGAATGGCGCGTTTAATTTGAAAGATGGTATAATAATCTTTAAGAGCTTATTTGTTTTAAAATCGATCATCTCATAGTAGCCAGACATAGCTCCAAAAGGAGATAAAAGCAAACAGCTGGATTTATATTTATAAACATTTCCAGGACTTAATATCGGCTTTTCACCTACAACCCCTTCACCATAAACAGATTCAATGTTATTTAAAGAATCATAAATATACCATTGCCGTCTGTCTAAGTGAACTACTTCATTGCTATTGTTTTCAATTTCAACAATGTATTCAAAGCAATATTTCAAATTAGCTTTCTCATAAAAAGAACCAGTAAAATTAGATTTTACGGAAATTTTTATACCATTTGTTACTTTAGTTACCATCAATGTAAAAATAATATAATTTTTTCAGTTGGTAATGAATTCTGAAGAAGTGTTAGAGTAGCCAACGACCTTATCATATCTACCCCCGTTTTCTCTGTAATAAACCACAACTGAATATTTGTTTTCAGTTTCATCAAAATTTCCTCCTACATTTAAATTTTTTATAATTTTTTTAGATTTATCAGCAACTATGTATTTGTAATTATAAAAACCTTGTTTTAGTTTTAATTTTAGCTGAAACTTGTTTCTCAAATTATCAAATGTCATTTTATTTTCATTGTTCAATTCATAGTCATTGAAACTCCCAACTACATAAACCTCCATTGCGCTGTTAGAAAATTTATTATTTGGATTTAGGCTAAAATATATATTAACATAATCGGCTTCTATATAGTCTTCATTGGAACTAATATTGTTGATTACAAAATTGCCATTAATGTCTGGATTGTATGTATATTTTTTTCCAATCCTTGAAATATCAGTGTATAGGAAATTAGAATAGATGTCTGCTAAATCATAAGATCTAATTCTTACACTTGTAATTCTAATATTTTTATTATCAAAATAAAGGTATTCATTACCAGCCCAAAAGCTCGATTCTTTATCATACTTGTATACCAAATTTTTCCCCTTATTATACATAGGTTTTAATCCCATTATAGAATCTTTTAAATTGTCATTTTTAAAGATTAAAACTTTAACATTTTTTTCCGGTCTGTTAAAATAGGATGAACGTGGATTTATCTCAAAATTCACAATTTGTTTCTCATTAATAAATTCTAAATCTCTTGACCTTTTGATTTCAATTCCCACTGAAGATAAATTTTCAAATAGAATAAATTTTCTTTGAAATAACTCTTGACCAAATTCATCAAAAAATCTGATTACATAATTTCCCGATTTAGTAATTCTCAAGTTATTATTTGGAATATTCAGTTTGTAGTGCGTATATATTTGATAGGTGTTAAAACTGCTGTAATAAGTATCAATTTTTATATCGTCAAATCCCTGTAAATACTCCGATTTTAAAAGTTTGGATTTACTCCAATCATAATTGCAATGATCAACAGTATAGTATATGTCACTTTCATATCCATTTAACACATCAAAAGTGATTGAAAAACTTTGAAATAATTCTCCAACATAAAAGTTGCTTTGTTTTTTTTCATTAAATTTTTCAAATGCAATAGACTTGATTTTCTCAGCATCAGTTTCCTGACCAAAACAGCTAAAACAGCTAAAAAATATAATTTTAAAAATTAAACTTATTTTTTTCATTTTTTCGTAAAAAAATCAACTAAAAATAATTAAAAAATTATTGTAAGATCCTCAATATTGGTTTATTTTTGCAGAAACAAAATTTAGAACAAAATATTGTTAGTTTAATGTTTGCAGACATAGTTGTAAAAAAGGGTTTAAATTTAAGTTTGGTAGGGCAGTCTGCGCACAAGATTTTAACACCTAAACTTTCAAAAAGTTTCTCAATATATCCCTCTGATTTTCATGGGGTTTTTGCTAAGTTGATTGTAAAAGAAAATGATATTGTCAAAGCAGGTGATATCTTGTTTTATGATAAAAATTCTGAAAAAGTTAAGTTTTGTTCTCCTGTTTCTGGACGAGTAGAGGAAATTATTAGAGGAGACAGAAGAGTTCTATTAGAGATTAAGATAGTTTCTGATGAAAAGGAAACCTACAAAAAATTATCATCTATTAATTCAAAAAAACCATATGATATTATTAACTTTTTAGCCAGCTCAGGTCTAATGCCATTCATTAAGCAGAGACCCTATGATATTATTGCTAATCCAGATATTTTGCCGAATCATATTTACATTTCTGGTTTTGATTCCTCTCCGCTTGCAGCTGACTTTGAATTTAGTTTGAAAGATCAATTAGAAAATATTCAAACTGCAATTGATCATATAACTTTACTAACTAATGGTAAAACTTTTTTAACATTAAAGAAGGGAAATAGTAATTTATTTAAAGATCTAAAAGGGGTATCGCACATTAATGTTTCAGGGCCGCACCCATCAGGAAATTTAAGTACTGTAATTAACAAATTAACTCCTATAAATAAAGGAGATGTTATATGGACTTTAAATTTACCAGATTTAGCTATTATTGGGAACGCTATTTCCACAAAAAGGTTTGTAGCTAACAGAATTATTGCATTGACGGGTTCATCTTTTAATGAAACTTGCTATGTTAAATCTAGAATTGGATGTTCTATTGAAAAATTGCTCGATTTAAATCAAACTAATTCAAGAATAATTTCGGGAAATGTATTGACTGGAACCAAAGTCGGTGTGAAGGGCCATTTAAGATTTTACAGTAATGAAATCACAGCTATCCCTGAAGGAGATGATTATGATTTATTTGGGTGGGCAAAACCTATGTTTAATAAGTTTTCCGTTTCAAGAGCATTTACTTTTTCGTGGCTTTTTCCATATAAAAAGTACAATCTAAATACAAATACAAATGGAGAACATCGTGCTTTTGTAGTTACGGGTTCCTTCGAGGAGGTATTTCCTTTAGATATATTTCCCATGCAAATTTTAAAGGCTTGTATGTATAAAGACCTTGATGAAATGGAAGCATTAGGAATGTATGAAGTATCACCAGATGATTTTGCTTTAACAGAATTTATCTGTGTTTCTAAACAACCCCATCAATCAATAATTAGACAAGGATTAGATTTAATGAAAAAAGAAATAGGTTAAATTATGTCAATAAAATCAACGCTTCACGAAATTAAACAAACTTTCAAGGGAAAGAAAATGGCTCCTGCTTTTAATGCTTTTCACACTTTTTTATATACTCCAAACGAAGTGACATCATCTGGCACACATGTAAAAGTTGCTGATGATTTGAAAAGAACGATGAATACAGTAATTATATCATTAGTTCCATGTTTGATTTTTGGAATTTTTAACGCAGGATATCAGTACAATTTAGCGATTGATGCTGCAAACGGCATCTACACCCAAGCATCATTATTTGGTAATTTTTTGACATTTGAAAATTTGATGATTGGATCGATGAAAGTCCTTCCTTTAGTAATTGTTTCTTATGTTGTTGGGTTGACTGTTGAGTTTATTTTTGCTGTAATTAAAGGTCATGAAGTTGAAGAGGGGTATCTCGTTACTGGAATGTTGGTACCTCTGATTGTTCCTGTAGATTTACCTCTTTGGATGTTGGCAGTTTCGGTTGTATTTGGAGTCGTTATTGGAAAAGAAGTTTTTGGAGGAACCGGAATGAATATATTAAATCCTGCTCTCACAATTCGTGCTTTCCTATTCTTTGCATACCCGACTTGGATGAGTGGAGACAAGGTATGGGTTCATGATGCGGTTAATAGAGCTGGAACACCTGACGCAATTTCTGGTGAGACAATCCTTGGAAGTTATGCTCAGAATCAAGAAATAATTTATTCTTTATCGGACATGTTTTATGGATTTGTTCCTGGATCTGTTGGAGAGACATCAAAGCTTTTAATAGTGTTTGGAGCATTATTCTTAATTTTTAGTAAAATTGGCAGCTGGAGAATAATTACCAGCACTTTGTTAGGTGCCTTGGTTATGGGATTAATTTTTAACGGAGTTATTGAAAGTGGGCTAATTACTAATTCGAGTAAATTTTATGGACTAATGAGTGTCCCTTTTTGGGAACATTTATTAATTGGAAGTATACTTTTTGGAGCCGTATTTATGGCAACGGATCCCGTTACTGCTGCTCAAACTAACAAAGGAAAATGGATATATGGTTTCCTAATTGGATTTATTTCCATTATGATTAGAGTTTTTAACCCAGCATACCCTGAGGGAGTTTTCCTTGCAATTCTATTAATGAATGTATTTGCCCCAACAATTGATCATTTTGTTATTCAATCAAATGTTAAAATGAGGCTAAATAGACTTAAAATTAAAACTGCATAACTATGGCTTTAAATACTGAAAAAAACTCCTACACACTTTTATTTGCGATTGGGCTTGTTGTTATTGTTGGTACCTTGTTAGCATCTGTTGATGCCTCTTTAAAAGAAAAGATTAAGGTTAATAAAGTTTTAGAAAAACAACAAAATATTTTGTATGCAATTGGAATAAATGAAAATGAAGGAAACAGCGTTAGTTTTATTTCATCTGATAAAGCAGAAAAAGAATTCAAAAAATATTTTACCAAACAAATATATATTCAGGATAATAATGTAATCGAAGATGAAAATGCTTATTTGATTGATATTAAGAAAGAAAAGGCACTGTCTAAGAATCCAACTTATAAGAGGAAATTACCGCTTTTCATCGCTAATAAAGATGGAAAAAATCTTTATGTGGCTCCAATTAGAGGTAAGGGATTATGGGATGCAATTTGGGCTTATGTTTCCATGGATGATAATATGACAATTACTGGAATATATTTTGATCACAAAGCTGAAACACCAGGACTAGGTGCTAATATCAAGCAAAGATTTTTTATGGATGATTTCATAGGTGAGTCCTTACTTGATGCAGACGGAAATTTTAGAGGTGTCACAGTTTCAAAAACAAATTTAGATCCTAAAAATGAAGATAAGTATGACAATGAGGTTGATGCAATTGCTGGATCTACAATAACTGGAGATGGTGTAACAGCAATGATCAGGAGTGATTTATACTTATATCAAGAATATTTTAATAATATTAACTCAAAATAAATGGCATTACTCTCAAAAAAAGACACCAAGTTAATCACAGATCCTTTATCGGATAATAATCCAATTACTGTCCAAGTTCTTGGTATTTGTTCTGCTCTGGCAATTACCGCAGAGCTTGAGGCATCTGTTGTTATGTCAGTTTCAGTACTATTTGTAATGGGAGTCGGAAATGTTGTTATATCTATGATTAGAAATATTGTTCCTTCAAAAATTAGAATAATTGTTCAATTAACTGTTATTGCTACATTGGTGATTATTGTTGATCTTGTATTGAAAGCATTTGCCTACGAACTAAGCAAGACATTATCTGTTTTTATTGGATTGATAATTACAAACTGTATTATCATGGGTAGATTTGAAGCTTTTGCCCTAGGAAATGGATTATGGAGATCCTTCTTAGATGGAATTGGAAATGCTTTTGGTTATGCAGTTATTTTAATAATTGTAGGATTTTTTAGAGAGCTTCTTGGATCAGGCACATTATGGGGTATTGCGGTGCTTGGTGATCCGATAGATAAAACTGGCTTATATGCTCTTGGATATGAGAATAATGGATTTATGTTATTGTCTCCAATGGCATTGATTGTTGTTGGAATAATTATTTGGGTGCAACGTGCTAGAAGTAAACATTTGATAGAAGATTAGTATGGAACATATAGAATTATTTTTCAAGTCTGTTTTTATTGATAACATGGTGTTTGCCACGTTTCTGGGCATGTGCTCTTACTTAGCAGTCTCAAAAAAAGTATCTACTGCAATTGGTTTAGGAGCTGCTGTAACCTTTGTATTAGGTATAACAGTCCCCCTAAATTGGTTGCTTGACCAATTTGTTTTACAAGATGGTGCTTTGGCATGGCTTCATCCCAGTCTTGTTGAGTTTGACTTAAGCTTTTTGTCTTTTATTTTATTTATTGCAACAATTGCAACTATGGTTCAGTTGGTTGAAATTATTGTCGAGAAATTTTCTCCATCGCTTTATAATTCCTTAGGAATCTTTTTGCCACTTATTGCAGTCAATTGTGCGATACTTGGAGGATCTTTATTTATGCAGTCAAGAGAAATTGCGTCTATCCAATTAGCTACTACTTATGGGATTGGATCTGGATTTGGATTCTTTTTGGCAATTCTTGCGATAGCAGCGATCAGAGAAAAAATAAGATACTCATCTATTCCTGGTCCTTTGAGAGGTTTAGGTATCACGTTCATTATTACTGGCTTGATGGCAATTGGATTTATGAGTTTTGGAGGTATGTTAACGGGGGGTGATGAAACAGTACCTACCAAAACAGATGTTGCAGTTGAAGAAATAAAAGATAGTACTGCCAATGGCTTTGCTGAAGATGACGAAAATATTGCTTTTGAATCAAATAATAAATTAAATTAATTATGATCCTTTCTTCCTCAATATCAAAATCAATCCTACTTGTCGTTGGTATTTTATTATTCGTTTCCTTACTTCTGATATTGCTACTGCTGTTTGTTAAAGAAAAGTTAGCACCATCCGGGCCTGTAAAAATCAAAATTAATGGTGAAAAAGAAATTGAGGTTCCCTCTGGAGGTTCCTTACTTGCCACATTGGGTTCACAAAAGATTTTTTTACCATCTGCATGTGGGGGTGGAGGTACATGTATTCAATGTGAATGTCATGTAAAGAACGGAGGAGGAGAAGCACTTCCAACAGAAACTCCACACTTCACAAGAAAGGAATTACAATCAGGAGCAAGGCTTGCTTGTCAAGTCAAAGTTAAGCAAGACATGGATATTACTATCCCTGAAGAAGTATTTGGAATTAAAAAATGGGAAGCAACCGTTGTTAGTAACTATAATGTCGCATCTTTTATAAAAGAATTTGTCGTCAAAATTCCCGAAGACATGAATTACAAAGCAGGTGGATATATTCAAATTGAAATTCCAGAATCTGAGGTAAATTACAAGGATATGGATATAACAGCTCATCCTGAAGAACATGATTCAGCTGATAAATTCAAAACGGAATGGGATAAATTCAATTTATGGCCATTAGTAATGAAAAATCCAGAAACGGTTGAAAGGGCCTATTCTATGGCTTCATTTCCTGCAGAAGGGAGAGAAATTATGTTAAATGTCAGAATTGCTACACCCCCATGGGATAGGAACAAAAATAACTGGGCAGACTTAAATCCTGGTATTGCATCTTCATACATTTTTTCTAGAAAACCAGGCGATACGGTTACAATTTCTGGTCCCTATGGTGAATTTTTCATTAACAAGTCCGATGCTGAGATGCTATATGTTGGTGGTGGAGCAGGAATGGCGCCCATGAGATCTCATTTATATCATTTATTCAGAACATTAAAAACTGGAAGAAAAATTACTTTCTGGTATGGTGGTAGATCTAGAAAAGAGCTTTTTTATTTGGATCATTTTTATAAATTGGAAAAGGATTTCCCAAATTTTAAATTTTATGTTGCACTTTCCGACCCTCTTGAGGAGGATAATTGGAAAGTTAAAAAAGATCTTGATTCTGAAGGTGATGGATTTCTTGGTTTTATACATAATTGTGTAATTGATCATTATCTCAAGGATCATGAATCACCTGAGGATATTGAATTATATTTCTGTGGACCACCTCTTATGAATCAAGCTGTTCAAAAAATGGGAGAAGATTTTGGAATCCCCGATGAAAATATTCGCTTTGATGATTTTGGGGGTTAATTTAAGGTTTATTTTTTCTAAAAAATTCTTAGTTTATTTACTATTGATTACTTTCTCTTCGTGTGATACATTCATGAAACAAGAAATTACTGGATATGTTTATGGAACAACCTATAAAATTCAATATTATGTTGAATCTGTAGAAGGCTCTAATTTTTCGAAACAGATAGATAGTATTTTTGATGAGATTGATTTTTCAATGTCAACCTATAAATCCAATTCTATTATTTCAAGAATTAATAAAAATGAAGTATTAGAAATAGATAATCATTTCTTTAATGTTTTTAAAACATCTAAAGAAATTTATAAAATAACAAATGGAAGATTTGATCCCTCAAGTGGGATTTTAGTAAATTATTGGGGTTTTGGTGCTGATAAGCCTGACCGTAAAAAAAGTTTATATGAAGTTAAATCAAAGGTAGGTTTATCAAAATTTGACCTCGATGAAAACTTAGTCTTGAGACCCCAAGATTCATATTTAGATTTTAACGCAATTGCTAAGGGGTACGCTGTGGATCAAATAGCAGAATTTTTAGAAAATAATGATATTTATAATTTTTTAATTGAGGTAGGTGGGGAAATTAGAGCATCCGGTAAAAATTTAGCCCTCTACAATCCATGGAATATTGGAATAGATATGCCTAGATTTGATGGAGGTAGGAGTATTTACAGTACCCTTTTAGTTTCTGATATTTCATTAGCCTCATCTGGTACTTACAGGAAATATAAAATTGATTCGCTAGGTAATAAATACGCGCATATTATTGACCCAAGAACGGGAAAGCCAACTAAAACAAATATTTTGAGTGTCAATGTTAAGACCAACAAGTGTATTGATGCAGATGCTTATGCTACTGCTTTTCATGTAATGAACTTAAATGAAATCGAGATTTTTTTAAAGGATAAAGAAAATATTTCCGCTTTAGTTATTTATGAAAATGAGGATAATGAACTTGATTTTGTAGATTTCAATGATTTTTATAATTAAATCATTTTCTACAAATAGGAATTATTTCTTTTTTTGGTAAACAAAATTTAATAATATCCTCCTTTGGCAATTTTGATGTGTATTCACATATTTCAACGGAAAATCCTGCTTTTTGAAGCCGATCAAAAAAATCTAACCCATAAATTCTAACATGATCATATTGACCAAATAATTTATTTCTTTCCTTTTTATTTGTAACCGAAAAATCTTCAAAAGTAGTATCTCTATTATAATCAATTGGGACTTGAAATATTCCTAATCCATTCTTTTTTAAAACTCTATATAATTCTCTCATAGCTTTGTCATCATCAATGACATGTTCAAGAACATGATTACATAAAATAAAATCATATGAATTATCTAAAAATGGTAAATCACATATATCTGCTTTTATGTCAGCAATTGGTGAATTCAAATCTACAGTGTCGTATGAAAGATTTTTTAATTTTTTAAACTGGTTCATCAAAGCTGATTCAGGTGCAAAATGAAGTACTTTTAATTTAGCTTTAAAAAATGAAGTTTCATTTTTAAGATATAGCCACAATAGTCTGTGTCTTTCAAGAGAATAGGTAGATGGAGATAATACGTTATTTCTTATTTTATTGTATCCATATGGTAAAAATGCTCGGAAGTTTTTTCCGTCAATTGGATCTGTATATTTATTACCATACATAAGAATTTTTAATATAGGTTTTACAAAAAAACTTATTCTAAGTAAAAAACTTCTTGAAAATATGTTGAGAAATAATTTTATTAATGATTGCATTTATCTAAAAAAATTATGAAAATTTTTTTCTTCATCTGATTTTATTCCTAATGCTTCATAAATAAATTTAAATGTTGAAAGCATTTCTGGTTTACCATTAATAATAGCTACATTATGTTCAAAATGAGCACTAGGATGATTATCTTTTGTTGTTATAGTCCATCCGTCTGCGTGTTGAATTATTTTATGTGTTTTCATATTTATCATTGGTTCAATTGCGACTACCATTCCCTCTTTAAATCTCTTGCCATAACCTCTTTTTCCGTAATTAGGCATTTCAGGTTTTTCATGCATAACTTTACCAATTCCATGACCAACTAATTCTCTTACAACACCATAATTATGCTTTTCACAATGTGATTGAATTGCATATCCAACATCTCCAACTCTATTTCCAGCTTTAAACTCATTAATTCCTTTGTATAGCGACTCTTTGGTAATTTGTAGAAGTTTTTTATTTTTCTCACTTATTTCACCAACACTAAAGGTATATGCATGGTCACCATAGAATTCGTTTTTTAATACTCCGCAATCTATCGAAATTATATCACCATTTTTTAAGGGTTCATTGTTGGGAATTCCGTGAACTACTTGGGAATTTGGGCTAGTACAGAGGCTATTAGGAAAGTCATATAATCCGAGAAAACCAGGAATTGCGTCATTGTCTCTTATAAATTCTTCAGCAATTTTATCAAGTTGTAAAGTTGTTACACCTTCTTTTATTTCTTTTGCGAGGATTCCTAATGTTCTTGAAACCAGTAATGCACTTTCTCTAATAAGTTCAATTTCTTCAATTGTCTTTTGAAAATTCATAGAACTAAACAAGTGGTTTTACATTCATCTCTTTTGGAATTTCAATTCCCATAATTTTTAAAATTGTTGGAGCTATATTAGCTAAAATTCCATTTGAAACTGTTTTATAAACTGAGTTTATTAAAATAATTGGAACTAAATTTTTAGTATGAGCCGTATTAGGTGACCCATCTTCATTTATCATTTTATCACAATTACCATGATCAGAAATTAGAATTACTGTATAATTATTCTTCAAACAACTTTTGACTGTAGTTTTAACACATGTGTCAATTGCTTCACAAGCTTTAATAGCAGCATTAAAATCCCCAGTATGACCTACCATATCGCCATTTGCATAATTTAAACATATAAAATCATTTTTACCAAGGTCAATTTCATCAACTAATGCATCCGTAATTTCAAAAGCACTCATCTCTGGTTTTAAATCATATGTTGCAACTTTTGGTGAATTTTTTAATATTCGCTTTTCTTTTTTGAATGCGATTTCCTTACCACCAGAAAAAAAGAAGGTTACATGAGGATATTTTTCAGTTTCTGCAATTCTTAATTGAGTTTTGTTATTTTTTTCCAGAACCTCCCCTAAAGTATTTTTTAAATTTTCGTTTTTAAAAATATTATGAATTCCACTGAGCGATTTATCATAATTTGTCATTGTAACAAAATGATATTTATCTTGTTCTGTTGTGAATTCATCAAATTTTTCTTGAGTCATGCACTTAGTAAGTTGTCTGCCCCTATCTGTTCTAAAATTGAAAAATAATACTACGTCTCCTTTTTTTATATTTCCGATCATTTCATCATTTTTATCTACTTTTACTAAGGGTTTAATAAACTCATCGTTAATTCCTTCGTCATAGGATTCTTGTATCGCTATGTTGATATTTTTAACTTTTTTACCATGACCTCTTACAATCAGATCATATGCCAATTTTATTCTTTCCCACCTGTTGTCTCTGTCCATGGAATAATACCTGCCAATAACAGAAGCAACTTCACAATTTTTATCAGAAATAAATTTTTCTAATTTTTCTATATCATTGATAGCGGATTTATGATTGACGTCTCTTCCATCCGTAAATGCATGAACAAATGATTTACAGTTAAATTTATTTGAAATTTGAATCAGCTCAAATAAATGATTCATATGTGAATGAACACCTCCATTGCTTACAAGCCCAATAAAATGCACTTTATGATTATTAGCATTTGCATATTCAAAAGCTTCTTTTATAGTTTTATTATTACGTAATTCATTGTTTTTAATAGACATATTAATTTTGGAAAGTTCTTGGTACACAACCCTACCAGCGCCTAAATTTAAGTGTCCTACTTCACTGTTTCCCATTTGACCTTCAGGAAGTCCGACCTCTTCACCATCTGTTTTTAAACTTGCATTTGGATATTTTTTATACAATGAATCGATGTATGGAGTTTTCGCTTTTGTTATTGCACAGGCATTTGGATCAGAAGATTTACCCCAACCGTCTAAAATCATTAATAATACCTTTTTGTTCATACTTCAAAGATATATATTTGACTTTTTTTAATTTAGTTTTTTAAGATTAAAACCACTAATAATCGAATATGGTTTTTGATTTCTTTCAAAGATAATTGCACTTTCTTTACCTTCTAATATTATATTTTCTTGATTTATTTTTAAAAAAGATCCTTCTTTCAATCCAACTACGGGTTGTTTATTGTAGATTAG
>CABZIT010000010.1 GCA_902525795.1 uncultured Bacteroidota bacterium | reverse complement strand
ATTTTTTTTCCATATATATCATCATTTTCATCAATAAAATCAGATTTATGAACTAATTGATCTTCTAGGAATATTGTATCACCTGAGTCATTAATTTTGACTTTCCTCATCATCTGCCTAACTACAACTTCAAAATGCTTATCGTTAATTTTTACTCCTTGAAGCCTGTAAACTTCCTGAACTTCATTTACTAAATATTGCTGGACAGCAGACGGACCCTTTATATTTAGTATATCATTTGGGGTAATTGACCCCTCAGACATGGGAGTGCCAGCCTTGACAAAATCATTCTCCTGAACTAAAATTTGATTTGAAAGCTTAATAAGATACTTTCTTATCTCCCCAGTTTTTGCTTCAATAATAATTTCTCTATTTCCTCTCTTAATTTTTCCATATGAAACTACACCATCAATTTCACTTACAACAGCAGGGTTTGAAGGGTTTCTAGCCTCAAATAATTCTGTGACACGAGGTAAACCACCAGTGATATCTCCAGTTTTTGCTGATTTCCTAGGGATCTTCACTAGAATTTTTCCTATTCCAATATTTTCATTGTCATCAACAACTAAATGAGCACCTACAGGGAGGTTATACGATCTTATAATTTCTTCTTTAGAATTTACAATGTGTAAAGTTGGAATCAGCTTTTTGTTTCTAGATTCAATTATAACTTTTTCTTGAAATCCTGTTTGCTCATCAATTTCAACTTCAAAAGTGATTCCTTGTTGAATATTTTCAAATTTTACTTTTCCAGAATAATCAGAAATGATAACTCCATTGTAAGGGTCCCATTCACAAACTAGTGTTCCCTTTTTAATTTTTTTCTTACCCTTGATGTATAGTTGAGCGCCATATGGAATATTATTGTTACTTAAAGTCAATCCTGTATTTGGATCTGCTATTTTTATTTCAGCTGTTCTTGAAATAACTATATCAACATCATCACCGTTAGCATTTTTTCCTTTAACAGTTTTTAAGTCATCAATTTCAATATTTCCATCAAATTTAGCGGTAACGCTGCTTTCTTCTGAAATATTTCCAGCAATACCACCCACATGGAAAGTCCTTAATGTAAGCTGAGTTCCAGGTTCACCGATTGACTGAGCAGCAACAACTCCAACAGCTTCACCCATTTGAACATCATTGCCAGTTGCAAGATTTCTTCCATAACATTTTGCACATATACCCCTTTTAGATTCACAAGTTAATGCTGATCTAACTTCAACTGATTCAATGGATGATAATTCAATTTTATGGGCAATTTCATCATCAATGAGTTCACCAGATTTAACAATAAGATCCCCGGAAATTGGATCGTATAAATCATGTAGAGATGTTCTTCCAACAACTCTGTACTGTAACTTTTCTACAACTTCTTCATTTTTCTTCAAAGATGAAACAGAAATTCCTCTTAAAGTCCCACAATCTTGCTCTGTAATAATGACATCCTGTGATACATCAACAAGTCTTCTGGTCAAATATCCTGCATCGGCAGTTTTCAATGCTGTATCTGCTAATCCTTTTCTGGCACCATGGGTTGAAATAAAATACTCTAAAATAGAAAGACCTTCCTTAAAGTTAGATAAAATTGGATTTTCAATAATTTCACCTCCACCAGCTGTTGATTTTTTGGGTTTGGCCATTAGACCTCTCATACCCGTTAATTGCCTGATTTGTTCTTTGGATCCCCTTGCACCTGAGTCTAGCATCATATACACAGAATTAAATCCTTGTTGATCCTCGCGAATTCTTTTCATTGATAGTTCAGTTAATTCAGCATTAGTTGATGTCCAAATGTCAATAACCTGATTGTACCTTTCATTGTTTGTTATTAATCCCATGTTGTAATTTGATCTGATTAAATCAACTTTTTTATTTGCATCATCTATCATTCCAAATTTTTCATTTGGGATTATAATATCTCCTAAGCTAAAAGATAAACCGCCTTGAAATGCAAATTGATAACCCAAGGTTTTAATTTCATCTAGAAATGCAGCTGTTGCAGGAACACTAGTAACTTTTAAAATTTTACCAATTATATCTCTTAATGATTTTTTTGTCAAAACTTCATTTATGTAACCAGCTTCATTTGGAACTTTTTCGTTAAATAAAACCCTTCCAACAGTTGTTTCAATGATTACATCGCGAGAATTATTTTTTTCATCAAGATCGGTTGTTTTAACTTTAATAGTGGTATTGAGCTCAACCTTTTTATCGTTGTAAGCAATTATAACTTCTTCAGGTGAATAAAATGTTAGACCTTCACCAATTACTTTTTCTTTATCAGTTGATAATTTTTGTTTAGTCATGTAATACAAACCTAAAACCATATCTTGTGATGGGACAGTAATAGGAGATCCATTTGCTGGATTTAATATATTGTGAGAAGCTAACATTAATAGTTGGGCTTCAAGGATAGCCTCAGGGCCAAGTGGTAGGTGTACGGCCATTTGATCACCATCAAAATCAGCATTGAAAGCAGTACAAACTAATGGATGCAGTTGAATTGCCTTTCCTTCAATAAGTTTTGGCTGAAATGCTTGAATTCCTAATCTATGTAAGGTTGGAGCCCTATTTAGGAGTACTGGATGTCCTCTTAAAACATTTTCAAGAATATCCCAAACAACAGGCTCTCTTCTATCAATAATTTTTCTTGCAGACTTAACAGTTTTGACAATGCCTCGCTCCATAAGTTTTCGAATTATAAATGGCTTATATAATTCTGCTGCCATATTTTTAGGTAAGCCACATTCAAACAATTTTAGATCCGGACCCACAACGATTACAGATCGGGCAGAGTAATCAACTCTTTTTCCAAGTAAATTTTGCCTAAATCTACCCTGTTTTCCCTTGAGCGAATCTGAAAGGGACTTTAATGGCCTGTTAGACTCAGTTTTAACAGCAGAAGATTTTCTGGTATTATCAAACAAAGAATCAACCGATTCCTGTAACATTCTTTTTTCATTTCTAAGAATTACTTCAGGCGCTTTAATTTCAATAAGTCTTTTTAATCTGTTGTTACGAATAATTACTCTTCTATACAAATCATTCAAATCAGATGTAGCAAACCTTCCACCATCTAGTGGGACTAAAGGCCTAAGCTCGGGTGGAATAACAGGTATTGCTTTCATAATCATCCATTCCGGTAAATTTTGCCTATTTAAGTTTCCTTCACGAAAAGATTCAACCACTTGCAATCTTTTAAGGGCTTCTGTTTTTCTTTGTTTTGAAGTTTCGTTATTTGCCTTGTCTCTGAGCTCATATGATAAATCATCAAGGTTGATTCTTGAAAGTAACTCAATCAGACATTCGGCCCCCATTTTTGCAATAAACTTATCAGGATCACTATCTTCTAAATACATATTTTCATGCGGAATTGAATCAAGAACGTTCAAGTATTCTTCTTCAGTAAGGAAGTCCATTTTGTTCAAATCATTACCTTCCTGATCCTTCGCAATTCCTGGTTGAATAACAACATATCTCTCGTAATAAATGATCATATCAAGTTTTTTCGAGGGTAAGCCAAGTAAATATCCGATTTTGTTGGGAAGCGATCTAAAATACCAGATATGCGCAACAGGAACAACTAGATTAATATGTCCAATTCTGTCCCTTCTAACTTTCTTTTCAGTAACCTCCACTCCACATCTATCACAAACTATCCCTTTATATCTAATTCTTTTATATTTACCACAAGCGCATTCATAATCCTTAACAGGACCAAAAATTCTTTCGCAAAATAGCCCATCTCTTTCAGGTTTATGAGTTCTATAATTAATTGTTTCAGGTTTTAAAACCTCACCTCTCGATTTGGATAATATTGACTCAGGAGAACCAAGTCCGATAGATATTTTATTAAATTTTATTGCAGTATTTTCTTTTCTTCTACGCATTTTTCATATTTAAATAGTTTATTCCTCTAATCTTATGTCAAGTCCAAGCCCTTTTAATTCATGCATCAGTACATTAAAAGACTCTGGTAATCCTGGAGTTGGCATACTATCACCCTTAACAATTGCCTCATATGTCTTAGCACGACCAACAACATCATCAGATTTAACCGTTAAAATTTCCCTAAGTGTACTGGATGCACCATATGCTTCCAATGCCCATACCTCCATTTCTCCAAATCTTTGACCACCAAACTGTGCCTTACCTCCTAGCGGTTGCTGAGTAATAAGAGAGTAGGGGCCAATTGATCTAGAATGCATTTTATCATCAACCATGTGACCTAATTTTAGCATGTAAATAACGCCAACTGTTGCAGGTTGATCAAATTTTTCCCCGGTACCACCATCATATAGATAGGTGTGCCCGAATCTAGGTAAGCCAGCTTCGTCTGTGATTGAATTTATTTGATCTAATGTAGCTCCATCAAAAATAGGAGTTGAATATTTTTTGTCAAGTTTTAGACCAGCCCATCCCAAAACAGTCTCATATATTTGACCTATATTCATTCTTGAAGGCACTCCTAGGGGATTTAAAACTATATCAACCGGCTTCCCGTCCTCCAAAAAGGGCATATCTTCCTCTCTTACAATCTTTGCTACAATGCCCTTATTTCCATGTCTACCAGCCATTTTATCTCCTACTTTCAGTTTTCTTTTTTTGGCAATATAAACCTTGGCTAATTTTAAAATACCAGAAGGTAATTCATCCCCTACTGAAATAGTGAATTTTTCCCTTCTTAAAGATCCCTGAAGATCATTTTCTTTTATCTTATAATTGTGTAATATCTGTGAAACAGTAGCATTGGTATTTTTGTCAGTAACCCACTTAGTTGAAACAAGATGAGCAAAGTCATCAGCTGAGTTTAACATTTTCAAGCTAAACTTCTTTCCTTTTGGGAAAACCTCTTCCCCAAGATCATTAAAAATACCTTGAGATGTTTTTCCGCTTAAAACTGAATAAAGCTTGTTAACCAAGATTTCTTTTAACTCAAGAAATTTTTTGTCGTATACTTCATCTAACAAGGCTAAATCTTCCTTGTCCTGTATTCTTTTTCTTTTGTCTTTTACAGATCTTTCAAATAACTTTTTATCAATAACAATCCCATTTAAGGACGGTGGTGCTTTAAGAGAAGCATCTTTGACATCACCAGCTTTATCACCAAAAATTGCACGAAGTAATTTTTCTTCAGGCGTGGGATCACTCTCACCTTTGGGGGTGATCTTACCAATTAGTATGTCACCTGCATTTATCTCTGCCCCGATTCTTATCATACCATTTTCATCAAGGTCTTTTGTCGCCTCTTCAGAAACGTTAGGAATATCATTTGTTAATTCTTCATTACCAAGTTTAGTGTCCCGGACTTCGATAGAATATTCATCAATGTGAATTGAGGTAAAAACATCATCTCTCACAACTTTTTCAGAAATTACAATCGCGTCTTCAAAGTTATATCCTTTCCAAGGCATAAAAGCAACCTTTATATTTCTGCCTAGGGCTAACTCACCATTATTAGTGGCGTAACCCTCACAAAGGACTTGGCCAGTTGTAACATTGTCTCCTTTTGAAACAATAGACTTCAAATTTACACAGGTTCCTTGATTTGTTTTTTTAAATTTGGTAAGATTGTAAGTTACAATTTCCGAGTCGAAACTTACCAACGATTGATTTTTATTTCTTGAATATTTTATTACAATTTTGTCTGCATCAACATATTGAACAACTCCTTGCCCCTCAGAATTAATTAAGACCCTTGAATCAGACGCAACTTGTTTTTCTAAACCAGTTCCAACAATTGGGGACTGTGGTAACATAAGCGGAACTGCTTGACGCATCATATTAGATCCCATAAGTGCCCTATTTGCATCATCATGCTCTAAAAATGGAATTAAAGAAGCAGAAATTGAGGCAATTTGGTTAGGGGCAACATCTGTGTAATGAACATTTTCGGGTTCAATTAATGGGAAATCACCCTCTTGTCTTGCAATTACCTTACTATCCAAAATCTTTCCAGATTTATCAACATTAATATTTGATTGTGCAATTAATTTATTTTCTTCTTCTTCAGCACTTAAGTAAATAGGTTCAGAAATTAGATCAACTTTTCCTTTTGCAACTTTTCTGTAGGGAGTCTCAATAAATCCCATATTGTTAATTTTCGCAAAAACACTTAAAGATGAAATTAAACCAATGTTTGGACCTTCTGGCGTCTCAATAGGACATAATCTTCCATAATGTGTATAGTGAACATCTCTAACTTCAAATCCTGCTCTTTCTCTAGACAAACCGCCAGGACCTAAGGCTGATAAACGTCTTTTATGAGTAATTTCTGCCAATGGGTTGGTTTGATCCATAAATTGAGACAACTGGTTTGTTCCAAAAAAAGTATTGATTACAGATGATAAAGTTTTTGCATTAATTAGGTCAATTGGGGTGAAAACTTCATTATCGCGAACATTCATTCTTTCACGAATTGTTCTGGCCATTCTAGCTAAACCAACACCAAACTGAGACGATAGTTGTTCACCAACAGTTCTGACTCTCCTATTGGACAAGTGATCAATATCATCAATTTCAGCCTTCGAATTTATTAGTTCAATTAAATATTTAATAATTGTAATTATATCCTCAGTAGTAAGGACTTGTTTTTCCATTCCGATATCTAAACCTAATTTTTTATTCATCCTATAACGTCCAACATCTCCAAGGTTATATCTTTGGTCACTAAAAAATAATTTATCAATAATGCCTCTTGCAGTTTCCTCATCGGGTGGTTCAGCATTTCTTAACTGACGGTATATGTGTTCAACAGCTTCCTTTTCAGAATTAGTTGGATCTTTTTGCAAGGTATTGTGAATTATTGCATACTCCCCTTGTTCTGTTATTTCCTTATGAATTAAAACTGTCTTTACCCCAGAATCAATTATTTCGTTGGCATTATCTTTATCAACTTCTGTATCTCTATCTAAAACAATTTCATTTCTTTCTATTGAAACAACTTCTCCAGTATCTTCATCAACAAAATCTTCGTGCCACGTGTTTAGAACACGTGCAGCTAATTTTCTTCCATAGAATTTTTTGAGGTTTGCTTTAGAGACCTTTATTTCTTCAGCAAGATCAAATATCTCAAGAATGTCCTTATCTCTCTCGTACCCAATAGCTCTAAATAGGGTAGTAACAGGGAGTTTTTTCTTTCTATCAATATAGGCATACATCACACTATTTATATCTGTAGCAAACTCAATCCATGAACCCTTAAAGGGAATTACTCTGGCAGAGTATAGCTTTGTGCCATTCGCGTGGAATGATTGACCAAAAAATACACCAGGAGAACGATGCAACTGAGAAACAACTACTCGTTCAGCTCCGTTGATGCAAAAAGTTCCACTTGGAGTCATGTATGGGATAGTACCAAGATAAACATCTTGAACAATAGTTTCAAAATCTTCATGCTCGGGATCTGTGCAATACAATTTTAGCCTTGCTTTTAATGGAACACTGTAAGTTAGGCCCCTTTCGATACATTCTTGAATTGAATATCTTGGGGGGTCAACAAAATAGTCAAGAAACTCTAAAACAAATTGGTTTCTAGCATCTGAAATTGGAAAATTATCTTGAAAAGTATTGAACAATCCTTCACTTTCTCTTTCATCAGATTTGGTTTCTAACTGAAAAAAATCTTTGAAGGATTTAATTTGTATGTCTAGAAAATCAGGGTAATTACTAGCATTTTTTATTGATGAAAAATTTATTCTACTTTCTAAATTATTGGACATGTGAATTTTTTAAATGAATATTAAAACTTATTTAACTAAGCATGACAATCCTGTAAGTTTAATTTACAGGATTGCTCAGTTTCTTTTAAGGGATTACTTAAGTTCTACTTCAGCTCCAGCTTCTTCTAAAGATTTTTTAAATCCTTCAGCCTCATCCTTATTTACTGCTTCTTTAATAGTTTTAGGGGCGCCATCAACCAATTCTTTTGCATCTTTTAGACCAAGCCCAGTTAATTCTTTGACTAACTTAACCACAGCCAATTTAGATCCACCAGCTGCCTTCAAGACAACATCGAACTCTGATTTTTCCTCACCAGCATCTCCACCACTAGCTGCTCCAGATGCAGCCGGAGCTGCAACAGCTGCTGCTGCAGGTTCAATACCATACTCATTTTTTAATATATCAGCTAACTCACTTACTTCTTTAACTGATAAGTTTACTAATTGTTCTGCGAACGTTTTTAAATCTGCCATTTTTCTGTTTTTATTTACTTATTAATATTATACTAAATTATTTTTTTGAAAGGGTTTCTATAATACCGGAAAGCTTTCCTCCACTGGATTTGAGTGCAGAAATAACATTCTTAGCGGGTGATTGCAATAATGCAATAATTTCGCCAATTAATTCTTCTTTCGATTTTATAGCAAAAAGAATCTCTAATTGATCATCCCCCATATAAATATCTTCATCAATCATAGCTCCCTTAAGAATTGGTTTTTCAGATTTTTTTCTGAAATTCTTAATAACCTTTGCAGGGGCGCTACTAGATTCAGCTATCATTATTGAAGTGTTACCTATCAGTGTGTCCTTGAGATCTCCAAAATCTTTACTTGAGCTAACCATTGCCTTTTCCAATAATGTGTTCTTGACCACTGAAAGTTTAACACCAGCCTTAAAACACATCCTTCTCAAGCTTGAACTTTGTAAAGCATTCAAACCAGAGATGTCAGCCAAATAAATATTTTGATTTGACTTTAAAATATCAGTGATTTCATCAATTGCTATCGATTTTTCTTCTTTTGTCATTTTGTTAATATTTTATTTCAATAGCTAAGCTAGGGCTCATGGTAGACGACATAAAAATACTCTTTATGTATGTACCTTTTGTTGAATTGGGCTTTAACTTTATCAATGTTTGTATTAGCTCATTAGCATTTCCTGAAATCTTATCAGGGCTAAATGAAACTTTACCAATTGGAGCATGAACAATTCCAGTCTTATCAACTTTAAAATCAATTTTTCCAGCCTTCACATCACTTACCGCCTTTCCAACATCCATAGTTACAGTACCTGTTTTAGGGTTAGGCATTAAACCTCTCGGACCTAGTATCCTTCCTAACGGTCCAAGTTTACCCATAACACTTGGCATCGTAACGATTACATCAACATCAGTCCATCCTGATTTAATTTTATCAATAAATTCGTCAAGCCCAACAAAATCAGCTCCTGCACTTTTAGCCTCTTCCTCTTTATCAGGTGAAACCAGAGCTAATACTTTCATATTTTTACCAGTTCCATTTGGAAGAGATACAACGCCTCTAACCATTTCATTTGCTTTTTTTGGATCAACACCTAATCTTACGGCCAAATCAACAGAAGCATCAAACTTGGTGGTTGAAACCTCTTTAATCAAAGCACTTGCATCATCAAGGGAATATACCTTGGTTTTGTCAATCTTTGATTCTGAAAACTTTCTATTTTTTGAAATTTTTCCCATCACTAACTATTTTGGTGGATTACCACCTTTAACATTTATACCCATAGATCTTGCAGTTCCAGCAACCATTTTCATTGCTGAATCAATAGTAAATGCATTTAAATCTACCATTTTGTCTTCAGCTATTACTTTCACCTGATCCCAAGAAACATTTGAAACCTTATTAATGTTTGGTTCACCTGATCCCTTCTTTATTTTTGCAGCCTCGAGTAATTGAACTGCAGCAGGGGGTGTTTTAATAACAAAATCAAAAGATTTGTCTTTATACACAGAAATAACCACAGGTAGAACTTTTCCTGGTTTATCTTGAGTTCTTGCGTTAAATTGTTTACAAAAATCCATGATATTAACACCTGCGGCACCCAAAGCAGGTCCTACAGGTGGAGATGGATTTGCTGCACCTCCTCTAACTTGCAATTTTAACACCTTATCTATTTCTTTTGCCATACTATTAATTTAGGTTTCGATGGTTTTATTAATGGAAGCAATAAAATCATCAATTTGTAACATTTATAGTTTTTCTACTTGCATATAGCTAAGCTCGAGTGGTGTTTTTCTGCCAAAAATTTTAACCATAACTTCAAGTTTTCTTTTTTCTTCATTAATTTTTTCAATTGTTCCATCAAATCCATTGAAGGGTCCATCTATTACTTTGACACTCTCACCATGAATAAATGGAATAATAACATTAGAGTCTTCTTGTAAAGCTAATTCATCAACTTTTCCAAGCATTCTATTTACCTCACTTTGACGCAGTGGTATTGGATCACCACCTTTTTTTTCACCAAGAAAACCAATTACGTTGGTAACAGATTTAATAATGTGAGGTACCTCACCAGCTAAATTTGCCTTGATCATAATGTAGCCAGGAAAATAGGTTTTATCCTTCGTTACTTTTTTACCATTTCTAATCTGAACAACTTTTTCTTGTGGAACTAAAATATCTTCAATGAAGGACTGCATTCCAACACGAGAAATTTCATTTTCAATATACGTTTTAATCTTATTCTCTTGGCCACTAACAGCCCTTACTACGTACCACTTAAAATTTGAGTTATCGATTGACATAAATTAATTCATAAGATTAAAAAACTCCTTAATAAATCTGCTAAAAACAGTATCTAGACCCCAAATAATCAATGAAAATATTATCGAAAAAATTGCAACTAAAATAGTTAAATTAATTCCCTCGTTGAAACTTGGCCAACTAACAAAATTTTTTAGTTCGTTGTAGGAATCTTTAACGTATTTGACTATTTCTGACATTTTAATAATATTTTGCACGGGTTGAGAGACTCGAACTCCCGACACCTGGTTTTGGAGACCAGTGCTCTACCAACTGAGCTAAACCCGTAAACACATGCTGAGGTATTTCGTTAAACAAACAAAATACCTTTGCATTAAGTTTAGGGTATAATACTAGTCTAAAATTTCTGTTACTTGTCCAGCTCCAACTGTTCTTCCACCCTCACGGATAGCAAAACGTAATCCAACATTCATTGCAATTGGCTGAATTAATTCAACAGTAATTGTTAGGTTATCACCAGGCATAACCATTTCAACTCCAGATGGAAGAGAAATTGTTCCCGTAACATCGGTAGTTCTTACATAGAACTGAGGCCTGTAATTATTATGAAATGGCGTGTGACGTCCACCCTCTTCTTTTTTAAGAATATATACTTCAGCTTTAAATTTTTTGTGAGGTGTAACGGATCCTTGTTTACATATAACCATACCTCTGCTAATATCAGTCTTTTCAATTCCCCTAAGAAGTATACCAACATTATCACCAGCTTCACCTCTATCTAAAATTTTTCTAAACATCTCAACACCTGTAACGGTTGAAGTAAGTTTTTCAGCTCCCATACCGATAATATCAACAGAATCACCTGTGTTAGCAACACCTGTTTCGATTCTACCAGTTGCTACTGTTCCCCTACCAGTAATAGAGAATACATCTTCAATTGGCATTAAGAAATCTTTGTCTATATCTCTTTTAGGAAGCTCAATCCACGAGTCAACATTTTTCATTAATTCCATAACCGAATCAACCCACTTTTGTTCACCATTCAAAGCACCTAACGCAGAACCTGCTACAACAGGGCTGTTGTCTCCGTCATACTCATAAAATGAAAGTAATTCTCTTATTTCCATTTCGACAAGTTCTAGTAGTTCGTCATCATCTACCATATCGACTTTGTTCATAAAAACTACAATTCTTGGAATACCAACCTGTCTTCCTAAAAGAATGTGCTCACGAGTTTGTGGCATTGGGCCATCAGTTGCAGCTACGACAAGGATAGCTCCATCCATCTGAGCAGCACCAGTTACCATATTTTTTACGTAATCAGCGTGACCAGGACAGTCAACGTGAGCATAATGACGGTTTTCTGTTGCATACTCTACATGAGATGTGTTGATTGTAATACCTCTCTCCTTTTCTTCAGGTGCATTATCAATTGTATCAAAGTCTCTCTTTTCAGAAAGTCCGGCCTCAGCGAGCACTGTCGTAATTGCTGCTGTAAGTGTTGTTTTACCGTGATCTACGTGTCCGATAGTACCAATATTTAGGTGTGGTTTCGAACGATCAAAATTTTCCTTTGCCATAATTATTTTATTTTGTTGCTTTTAAAATGAGCGCAAATATAATTTTTTAAGAATAAATAACCAATTTATTTATCTTTTTTTTTTTTGAGAGTCATATCAGATAATTTTTTTTTGGTTTTTTGCTTTCTTTTCAAAAAAAATACCCTTTTCTACTGACTCCCAAAGAAGTAAACTAGCTATTGAATTAAAAGGCTTCCATTTTTTGATGAGATAATCCAATCTTTTAGAGGTTAAATCTTGAATAGAATAATTTTTTTTTATGCTATTTAAAAGAGCTAAATCCTTTTTTGAAAATATATCTTGACGAAAAAAATTAAAAATTAAAAACATCTGTGCTGTCCATTCACCAATTCCTTTGATTTTAGTTAGTTCATTGATAGCCTCGTCATTACTTAAATTTTCAAATTTAACCGAGTTTTTAAGAAAAAACATATAAGTATTTTTTATATACTCTACTTTTCTAAACGACAAACCAATTTTTTGAATTTTATCATTTTCAAGATTCAAAATTTGATTGTAGTCTAAATTTTTAACAAGATTCTGAAAACGTTTCTTTATTGTTATAGCAGCTCTGAAACTTATTTGCTGCTCAATTATTAAATTTGAAATGGACAAAGCATAATCATCATTGTATCTGTTTGTCCAGTCTAATTTGGATGCTAAGTTTTTTATCAAGTAGCACATAACTTCATCATTTTTTAAATGATGAAAAGCATCTTTAATAATTTTTTTTTGAAGTTGTTCGTTAATACGCTTTTTCTGCAAGTTTATAAATTCTGAGTATAATTAAACCAAAAACTACACCTAGGAGTAAAAGAATGATACTTAGCAAACCATCAACACCAAAAGATAGTCTTAGCAATATTGTTGAAATAATAAACCCAGTATTTCTAATTAATTGAGAATATCTTTCCGTGTATTGTAGAGATAATAGCAATATTAAAACATCAACAAGAATCAAAATAGTAAAGAAATCTTTAAAAAAAACTGAATCTAAATTTCCAGCGTAAATGCTCGTAGTGTAAAAAACTGAATCGAACCAATGAGCGAAATTATAAATGCATAATAACAATAATGTTGGTAGAAGAAGAATACTTAATAATTTCTTGTAAGAAATAAACTTTTCAAGATTATTTTTGGATTTCTTTTTAGGAATATTATGCCAGGTTTTTTTAAACAAATAAATCATATAAAAAATTATAATTACTGCACCAAGGTCATAAAGAAGCTGAATATTATTAGGATTCAATAAATCATTGTTATCAAGATCTAAATTTGGAATATCTTTAAAGATTTTTCTAATCAGTACCAATGAAATAATTTCATATTCTTTTGCAACAGATGTTGTAAAAGATCTTGGCAAGTAATAAACTAATAAAAAGGCTTCATACACAAGTATAAAAGTAAATGGAGTGTAGAGCGCAGAAATGGGATTTGAAGATAAATTTGTTTTGCTTGAAAAAATTTCGATTCCTAATTGTGTTTCAAATAAAATGAGCAAAAGGTGAATAATAAATCCCCCAATTGCTAAAAACATTATATTTTTTTCAAAAAATCTAACATTAGACTCAGAAAAAAACTTTTCATGAATTGAATTTACCCATTTCATACAATCTTAATAAATCAATTTTTGTGCCGTTGTTAAGTATTAGAATAGTCTAGCGGGCATTTAGTGGCACAAGATTTGTTAATTTTATAGAAAAAAATATTGAAAAATTTAATTGTTGTAGGTCATCCCGAAACAAACTCATTTTGTTATAATGGTATCTTTCAGACTATCAAAACTCTTATTAATAAATCTGGACAAGAATTAAAAATAATTGATTTATACAGGGACAGCTTTACCAGACCACGCGACAAAGTAATTGCTAATTATCAAAGTCTTGTAACCTGGTGTGAAAGAATTTATATTATTTCACCAGTTTGGTGGTTTCGTTTGACACCAAGAACTGAAATTTTTTTTGATGAGGTTCTTACACCCGGATTTGCTTACAAATTCATTAATATAACCAAAACCTATGCTTACCCAAAGCCATTCTTAAAAGACAAAATCGTTAGAACTTATATAACGCATGGAGCTCCAGCACTTCCGGTTAAAACATTATATTTGAATTCAGTAAAATTAAGACTAGTTATGGGTGTATATACATTTGTTTTTGGATGGAAGCCATCTCTTTGGTTTAAAACAAAACAATTTTGGTCTGTTCCATTCATTTCTGATAAAAAAAGAAAAAAATACCTAAAGTCGGTTCAAAAAGATATTTTATCAGATTTAAAAAAATAAAATTATGCTTTACAAATTTAACACAAACGATTATTTAGTAAGAATCCCATTATTTATTATATTTTTTTGGTTTGGTTTATTAAAAGTTTTAGACTTATCACCTGCGACCGAACTGATCATTGATACAGTATTTTGGATGCCCTTCCTGAGTCCTGAAAATTGGACTATTGTTATTGGATGGTGGGAAATGCTAATCGGAATTTGTTTTTTAAGTAAAAAAACCACTCTTTTGGCTATGGTGTTAATGTTTTTACAGATGGCAGGGACTTTTATGCCACTGGTAATTTTACCAGAAATTACTTTTCAAAGTTCAAATCCTTTTTTACCAACCCTTGAGGGTCAGTACATAATCAAAAATATAATTATAATCACAGCTGCTTTAATTATTGGAAGAAGCTATTTAAAACTAAATTAAAATGAAAAAAATACTTGAAGTTTATTATCCTATCATAATAGCGTTTATATGCATGATTTATTCAATTGCACTTGGTTTATCTGGAAATATTGCCGAGGCTCAATATTCAGCTCATTGGCCGGGGACAATTTTATTATTTGCTATTGCGATTCGTCAGAGAAGAAGAGATTTTAATAATAAAGAAAAATAGCGTGCTTAGTCCATTAATGTTTATAATTGGCTTTATCATTTTTTCATTGTATATGAGCGGTTTATTGTATATGATAAAAAAATCACATGACGATCAAAAAAGAAAAAGAATGAAGAACCCCGAAACAAAAAGTTATGATCAAAACGATTATGATGGTGGTGGAAATTGGGGTAGATTTGAAAATGATAGATAATTCAAATATCTGTATCATAATCAGTTTTGTACATTTTTTTTAATAATCTTTAATTTTTTGTCGAATATTTTATGATATCTTCAAAAATTCTAGCATTATTTCAATATTATGTGCATGATCAGAAGTTTTTATTTAATTTCACGCTTAATTAATAATTTTTAACTAAAACAAATAAAATGAAAAAAATAACTACATTATTTATTTTACTATTTAGTGCAGCTTCCTTTGCTCAATCAGTAAGCGTTGACATGACAAACAAATATGTTTGGAGAGGTCAAGACTTAGGAAACTTTGCTATTCAACCAATGATTTCCACTGAAGTGGGTCCCATTGAAGTTGGTGTGTGGTCAAGTTACGATTTGCAAGATAATTCTCTTTCAGAACTTGATCTTTATGTTTCTGGTTCTATAGGATCTTTTGATTTAGCCGTAACCAACTATTATTTTCCTGGTGCAACTACTGATGGAGCGCTTGATTTTGCTGGAGGATCATTAACTGGTCTTGAAGGTTCTATTGGAACAACGCTTGGAAGTTTTTCAATCATGGGAGCTTATTTCTTTGATGGTGAAGATACCTATGTTGAAGTTGGGTATCCACTTGCTGGCTTTGATGTTGCAATTGGTGCGGGTGATACTGGATATTCCATGGATGGAGAATTTGCACTAGTAAATGTTTCATTATCAACTGGAAAAGATATTAAGATTACTGAGGATTTTAGTTTACCTCTTTCTGGAAGCTTAATTTATAACCCTGACACAGAAATCATGTATGTAGCTGTCGGAGTTAGTCTTTAACAAAAACACTTTTATAAAAAAAGCGCCTTTGTTGGCGCTTTTTTTTTCAAACTTAGTGATTAACTTATGATAAAAAAAGGACTTTATAATTCAATATTTGAACACGAAAATTGTGGTGCTGGTTTTATTTGCAGTCTAAATGGAATAAAATCAAATGATATTATTAATAAAGCTCTTAATATATTGACAAGATTGGAGCACAGAGGTGCTGTTAGTTCTGACGGAAGAACTGGAGATGGTGCTGGTATTCTTATCGATATTCCTCATGATTTTTTTAAAAAAGTTTGTGAATTTAAAATACCTAATGAAGGAGACTACGCTGTTGGGATGGTTTTTTTACCACAAAAGGCGCAACAAAATCAAATTTGCAGACAAACTTTTGAGAGTGAAATTAAAAGACAAAACTTAGAAATATTAGGTTGGAGAGATGTTCCAGTTGATAGTAGAGTTGTAGGAAGAATTGCTAGTTATTGTCAGCCTATTGTAAAGCAGGTGTTTGTAAAAAAAATTGATGACACGAATTTATTTAAAGCCAAACTCTTTACTGCAAGAAAAATTACAGAAAATAAGATTTACAAGTCTGAGCTATCTCAAAAACAATATTTTTATTTCTCCAGTTTAAGTACAAAAACCATCATATATAAAGGTCTGTTAATTCCTGAAGATATCGATAGATTCTATTTAGATTTAAAAAATCCTTTGTTTGTAACTAAATTGGCTCTTGTTCATCAACGTTTTTCAACAAATACATTCCCAACATGGGATCTTGCTCAACCTTTTAGATACATGTGTCACAACGGTGAGATCAATACATTAAAAGGAAATATTAGTAGAATGAAAGCACGTGAGGAGCTATTAAGTTCTCCGTTGATCAGCAAGCCGGATATAAACAAAGTCTTACCTATAATTTTACCAGGAAAGTCTGATTCAGCATCAATGGATATGGTTGTTGAACTTTTACTGATCTCTGGCAGGTCTTTACCCGAAATTATGATGATGCTAGTTCCAGAAGCGTGGGAGAAGCATAACTCCATGTCCGATGTCAAAAAGGCTTTTTATAAATACAACAGTAACATAATGGAACCCTGGGATGGTCCGGCATCAATTCCTTTTACAGATGGTGATTACATTGGTGCTGTTTTAGACCGCAATGGACTAAGACCATCTAGATATACAGTAACAAAAGATGGATATGTTATAATGTCTTCAGAGACAGGCGTTGTAGATATTGTACCAGAAAATATAAAGTACCATGGTAGGCTTGAGCCAGGTAAGATGTTTCTTGTTGATATGGTTAACGGAGAAATCGTTAATGATTCAGAAATTAAAAATAAAATTTGTTCAAAATTCCCGTATGATAAGTGGAATAACAAAAATATTTTAAACCTGTCTCAAATACCATACAAAAAAGGCCCCTTGACTAAAGAAGTAATAGATTTCGAAACCAGACTTAAAGTATTTGGTTACACTCAAGAAGATATTAAAAAAATCATACTTCCCATGTGTATCAAAGCCAAAGAACCTATTGGATCTATGGGTACCGACACTCCTTTAGCCGTGCTTTCTAAAAAACCACAATTAATATATAATTATTTTAAACAACTATTTGCACAAGTTACCAATCCTCCACTAGACGGGATCAGGGAAGAAATAGTTACTGATACTAGTATGTCAATAGGAAGCGATGAAAATATTTTTGATTTATGCCCAAATCACGCAAAAAAATTAACAATAAAAAATCCTATAATTTCAAATGAGGATTTATACAAAATTAAATCGATCAAACACAAAGACTTTAAGTCTAAATCAGTCAATGCATTATATGAAGTAAAAAAAGGTCACAATGGACTCGAAGAAGCTCTTGAAAATATAGTGAGTGAAGTAGAATACTCTGTTGATTCAGGTTGTAACATTATAATTATTAGTGATAGAAATATAAATAAGTCTCTTGCACCGATACCTGTTTTATTAGTATGTTCATATGTCCATCAATCGATGATAAGAAGAAAAAAAAGATCAAAATTTGGTATTATCATTGAATCAGCGGAACCGAGAGAGCCACATCACTTTTCTTTGCTATTTGGTTTTGGCGCAAGTGCTATAAACCCATATTTAGTTAACGAAATTATCTCATATCACCAAAATGACGGAAAATTTCAAAATATAACTGTTGAAAAATCTATATTAAATTATAATAAAGCTATAGCAAATGGAGTGTTGAAAATCATGAATAAGATTGGTATTTCTACTTTAAATTCTTATCGAGGATCACAAATTTTTGAAGCGCTTGGCCTTAGATCAAAGTTTGTTGAAAAATACTTTAAAAATACTCCAACAAGAATCGAAGGAATTGGACTTTATATTGTTGAAAAAGAAATTTCTCATCGATTTAATTTCGCATTTTCTTCAAAGAATTTATCCTTGAACGTTGGAGGTGATTACAGATGGAGAAGAAATGGTGAAGCTCATTTATTCAATCCTACTACAATTTCAAATTTACAAAATGCTGTTCGATTGGAAAATTATGAAGCCTACAAAAAATATGCTTCACTAATTAATGATCAAAATGAACAATTGATGACTATCAGAGGGATGTTGAAATTTGTGAACCATGACCCAATATCAATTGATGAAGTAGAACCCTGGACAGAAATAGTCAAAAGGTTTAAAACCGGGGCAATGTCATATGGTTCTATAAGTAAAGAAGCGCATGAAAACCTAGCTGTTGCTATGAACACAATTGGCGGTAAAAGTAATTCTGGTGAGGGTGGTGAAGATAGCATAAGGTTTCGGAGTGAGAAGAATAGCTCGATTAAACAAGTTGCATCAGGAAGGTTTGGTGTTAGCTCTAATTATTTAACCAATTCTGACGAAATCCAAATTAAAATGGCACAAGGTGCAAAACCAGGAGAGGGAGGACATCTTCCAGGACCCAAAGTAAACCCTCTCATAGCAAAAGTGAGAAATTCTACACCATATGTTGGATTAATTTCGCCTCCCCCTCATCATGATATTTATTCTATAGAAGATTTAGCTCAATTAATTTTTGATCTTAAAAATGCCAATAGAAATGCTAAAATTAATGTAAAATTAGTATCAAAGGCTGGAGTTGGAACAATTGCAGCTGGGGTTGTAAAAGCCAAAGCTGATGTTATATTGATTTCTGGATATGATGGTGGTACTGGAGCTTCTCCCTTAACCTCTTTGAGACATGCTGGTCTCCCTTGGGAGTTAGGAATTGCAGAAGCACAGCAAACATTAGTTTTGAATGATTTAAGATCCAGAGTTAAAATAGAATGTGATGGTCAATTAAAGACAGGAAGAGATGTTGCTGTTGCATGCCTATTAGGTGCTGAAGAATTTGGATTCTCAACAGCTCCTCTCGTAGCATCTGGCTGTATTATGATGAGAGCATGTCATCTCAATACCTGTCCCGTGGGAATAGCTACTCAAGACCCTGAACTTAGAAAAAACTTCAAAGGTAAGCCTGAACACGTGATAAATTTTATGTACTTCGTTGCTAGTGAACTAAGAGAAATAATGGCGAAACTAGGTTTTAGAACAATAGATGAAATGATTGGTAAAAGTCAATTTCTTAAAATGAAAGATGATATCCAGGAATATAAGTTTAGAGGAATTAATCTTGATAAAATTTTATATAAACCAGAATTAAATGAAAAAATTTCCATTAGAAATACAGAAAAACAAGATCATAATTTAGAAAATGTAATTGATTTTAAAATTTTAAAGAAATCAAGACTATCAATTGAAAAGAAAATCAAATTAAATCTAGAATATAAAATCAAAAATACTGATAGAGCCGTTGGGGCAATTATTAGCAACGAAATTTCAAAACTTTATGGTGAAAAAGGTCTGCCTAAAAACACACTAAATATTGATTTTTATGGTTCAGCTGGACAAAGTTTTGGCGCTTTTGCCACAAATGGAATAAAATTTACTGTTTTTGGAAATACTAATGATTATCTAGGCAAAGGACTTTCTGGGGCAACTTTAGTTGTTAAAAAACCTAAAAATGCTACATTTAAATCTCATAAAAATATTATAACTGGCAATGTTGCATTGTATGGGGCAATAAATGGTGAAACTTACATTAACGGAATAGCTGGTGAAAGGTTTTGCGTAAGGAACTCAGGGGCAAGTGCAGTTGTAGAAGGCGTTGGCGACCACGGATGTGAGTATATGACAGGAGGAAAAGTAGTTATTCTTGGTACAATTGGAAGAAATTTTGGTGCAGGAATGAGTGGTGGTGTTGCGTACATCTATAAAAAATCTCTATCGGAGAAAAATTTTAATATGAATATGATTGAAATTGAGTCATTGGATGATCACGATAATATTGAAATACTAAATATGATTAAAAATCATTATTCATATACTAATAGTGAAATTGCTGAAAAATTATTATCTGACTGGGATATTGCTAGAAAATTATTTGTGAAGGTAATGCCTATCGAATATAAGAACGCTCTGAAAAAAATTAAGGAACAGAAAATTGCTGAATTAATGAATAAATGATGGGAAAACTTAAAGGATTTAACGAGTTTGAAAGATTAGATGAAAAATATGTTTCTGTGAGGTCCAGAATTAAAAACTTTAGGGAATTTACTGTAAAACCGTCTGATAAAAAAATTCAAGAGCAGGGTAGTCGATGTATGGATTGTGGAGTTCCGTTCTGTCATAGTGGATGTCCTCTAGGAAATCTTATTCCGGACTTTAATGATGCAGTTCATGAGGGTAAATGGGAAGAAGCATTATCAATTTTACATACAACTAATAATTTCCCTGAATTTACAGGTAGGTTGTGCCCTGCTCCTTGTGAAGCTGCTTGTGTTCTTGGAATAATTAACCCTCCCGTTTCCATTGAATTGATTGAAAAAAATATTGTTGAAAAAGGATTTGAAAATGGCTGGATTCAGCCAAAACCACCTTCAAAACGTACAGGAAAAAAGGTTGCTGTTATAGGTTCTGGACCTGCGGGTCTTGCAGCGGCTCAGCAACTAAATTTTGCAGGTCATTTAGTAGAAGTTTATGAAAGAGACTCAAAAGTAGGTGGATTACTTAGGTATGGTATCCCCGATTTTAAACTTGAGAAAAATGTAATTGATAGGAGAATTAAAATCATGCAGAAAGAAGGGATAATCTTTAAAACAAATATTGAAATTGGTAAACAAATTACAATTGAGCAATTGAAAAAAAATTTTGATATTGTTCTATTATGTACCGGAGCAACAATTAAAAGAAATTTACCAATTAAGGGTCATGAACTTTCGGGAATTGTTCAAGCAATGGATTTTTTAAAAAAACAAAACCTAGTAACTGACTCGGTTGGATCTAAAAAAGAAAGTTTACATGCCAAAAATAAAAATGTAATTGTCATTGGAGGTGGTGATACCGGTTCTGATTGTATTGGGACAAGTGTAAGACAAGGGGCTAAATCCATCACAAATTTTGAAATTATGCCTAAGCCTTCTAAAATGAGAACTAAAGAGAACCCATGGCCATACTGGCCATTCACCCTTAAGTCAAGCTCCTCTCATGATGAAGGAAGCAAAAGAAAATGGTCCATAATGACTAAAGAGTTTATTGGAAATAAACAGGGCAAGCTCACAGGACTGAAAACTGTTGAAGTTGAATGGATTACCAATTCTGAGGGTCAGAAAGAGCTTGTTGAGAAAAAAAATAGTGAAAAAATATGGGACTGCGATCTCGTTTTACTTGCTCTTGGCTTCACTGGACCAGAGAATAAAATCTTTACAGGATCTGAAATTAAAACAGACCCTTTTAACAAGCCTATTACCTCTAAATACATGACTTCTGATAAACAAATTTTTGCAGCTGGCGATAATAGAAGAGGTCAATCTCTTATTGTGTGGGCAATTTCTGAAGGCAGAGAAGCAGCTTATGAAATTGATAAATTACTAATGGGTACTACCTCACTCAGAACTAAACTCAAGGGTGATCTGATAAAGTAATTATCTTTTAAGATTACATTAATTGTTTCAACACGATAATTTCCAGACTCAATTGTGATATTTTAAGAAAAAAAATCTATTTTCGCTGATCATTATGAATTTATCAATTAAATATTCTGATAAGGTTGGAGTTGCTTCTAATATTCTTTGTATGTTGCACTGTTTTGCAACCCCATTTATTTTCTTTTCCCAAACTCAATCTGTACATATTAGTCATGATATTCCCTTTGCCTGGCAAATAATTAATTATTTTTTTATTGCTGTTTCTGGAATTGCAGTGTATTATTCAGCAAAAAATTCAATAAATAATATTGTTAAGTTTTTAATGGTTCTTTCTTGGTTAATACTTTCATTTTTAATTATTAGTGAAGGACTAGAAATATTACACTTACCAGAAATATTGACCTATTTATCAGCTTCTTTTTTATCCCTATTACACATTTATAACCTTAAGTATTGCACGTGTAGTGATGAAGATTGCTGTATACATGAAAGGAACTAAGATTTTGTTTAGTCTTTTACTATTTTATGTATTGAATAATTGATCCCGTCAGAAAGGTGAAGAAAATAAACCAGATTTATATAAAAAAACCTAATATTAATAATTTCTCAATTAAAAATAAATCAAATAATAATATTTTTAAAAAATTTAGAACTTTCTTAAAGTTTTAACATCAATAAACTTTCAATATCGAAATCGATTGAGAAAAGATTATTTATCTTAATTTTACATATAAGCAATATCAAAAATCTTATATGATGAACAAATATTTTTACTTGATTTTAATTTTTGTGCTTTTAGCTTGTAATTCAGAAACTAATAATGAAGTTGGCACTGATTGTAACAACACATCTGAACCAATTATCGGATCTTGGCAATATTTTTATGATGAATATTATAATGAAGATGATAATGAATGGACTGGAGAGAGTAATATACAATGTTGTATTATATTTAACTCAGACGGCACTTTTGAAGACTTAAATGGTGCTAATGGTGATGATAGTACTATTGGTACTTGGGAAAATTTTGGAAATGGAACATATAGACTAAATGTAACTTCTGGTGTTCCTAATACTCCTTTTGAGGTCGAATATGAAATTGAATTCTTTTGCTGTGACAGTGTTGTGAGATATTCAACAATAGCTAGTCAGAGTTCTGACAATGCAGGATTAGCAGGATTTCAATATTTACACAGAGAGAATTATAACTGGCAATCTTGTGATGACATTCCCTTTAATTCATTATAAATATTTGAGATAATTATATTGGATAGTATTAGCTTTTTAATATGTATGTTGATTAAAAGTCAATTCCTTTATATTTAATTCTTCTTGGGTCATTCTCAAATTTATTTAACCAGTTTCTTTTCATCATATAACCCACTATTTTAAACTTAATTTTATCGGCAGATTTTACGTCTTTTTTTATTTTTTTCCACCAACTTTGTTTCTTATACCATTTTAACTCATATTTTGCCTTGATTTTTCTTTGGTATTCTAACTCAGATTGCCAATTTTTGGGATCCGGATATTTTTGCATTGCTTCATACATTGCTCGACCTTCAATGTTAATTATATCAATAAAAGCTTGAATTTTGTAATCTACATCAAATGTATTGTATACTTCGAAAATTAATGGGTTTTCATCTTTTTTAGATTCCTCCCCAATCTCGATGTCAACTAAATCATTTTCCTCAATAGGGTCAGTAAAAAACTCATTTATTACAAATTGTGTTATTTTTCCATTTTTATCCAATTCAACAATTGAGTAAGGTCGATTTGAAGTATTCATATTGTTGAGGAAAATATAAATAGTTAGCTCATCATACATTTTATATGAATTAACTCTCCAATGCTTAAGAGCGGTTTGTTTTAAAATTTCTTCCGGTTGTTTCTCACTTGATTTAACTATTATTTTTTGTGTTGCCCTATTTTGTGTTTTTAAACCAATTTTTTCAATTGGCAATACACTGTAGTCTAAAGTTAGTATAGTGGAAGCATTACTTTTTGTCTGTTTTTTTTGTGTTGGTATTTCTTTTTGAATTTCCTTTTTTGGCTCATTAGTAATATTTTCATCTGTTTCAAATTCATCTGTAAAAAAAGAAAAAATTATTCCTATTATTATCGGAATAACAAAAAAAATTATACAACCCCATTTCAGAATTTTTTTCATATTAATTAGTTTATTCTATTATCTTTTTGGTTCAAGCAAAATACAAAAAAAACGCCACTTTAAATTTAACCTTTACTTAGGAAAAAAGATAGTTGAAAATGGCTTTTAACAGATGAGCCAATGCCGAGAATTGAACTCGGGACCTCTTCCTTACCAAAGAAGATATAAGGATATAAATGAAAATATTTCAAGGGAAAAGTTCAACTGTTTAATATCTTATGCTGGTTTATTTAATTTATAAAAGTTTTGATAAAATATTTATCCAAACATCTTCGTATAGTATATTACCTATTCCTTCACCGTGAAATGGATTTCTAACTTTGTTGTTGCGTTTACGTTTTTCTAAAGCAAGCATAAAAATGTTTTCTTTAGGAATTTTCATATTCAAATAAGTCTGGTGGATAGGAATGGCCATAATCTCATTTGTGTGAAAAATACCGTACCATTTATGTGCAGGGGTTAAACTTTCATTTGAATACCAGTTTGCAATTATTTTTTCTGCGTTTTTATTTGCATAATCTTTATTTTTTGGAGATTTTGACCAATCCCATCCACCAGAAAAACTAATAACGCCACCTACATTATGATTTTTAGCAATCATACAAGCCATACCTCCTCCTTGCGATTGACCAGCTACAACTATATTTGACCAATTAATTTTATTCTGAATTAGATATTTTTCCCAACCATCTTTTGGCTTATTAGTCTTGAGGTAAACTAAAAGATCCTTAAATCTGGTATAGATTGCGTCTTTTGGCAAATCTGTAATTAAATTTGAGATATTGTGTCCATATATTCTTTTTAATCGAAATTTTTCTGCACAATTCTCATCTAAAAATAGATTTTCATTAATACAAGTTGTTGAAATGCCTGGAGTTGAAATCACTGATAGAAATATTACTCTATACCCAAGATTTAAAGCTGTTTTTAAAAAAAGTGATTTTTTTGGTTTTCCAGATGTCCCAGGCAAAAATAAAATTAGTTTATTATTTTCTTTTTTATCATACTGAATTAAATGTGGGTTATTAAACTTATCGATGCTTGAATCAATTTCTGAAGGCCTAACACTAAGCTCTGTTAAATTATAATTTTGAGAAAAAGAAACAAGTGGAATAAATAGTAATAGTATTAGCTTTTTCATTCGAGAAAAGTACAAAAAAAAAGCCAAAATTATGTTTGTCCTATTTTTGTCCTTAACAAAATAAATGGAAGATTAGAAAACGGCTCTAACAGATGAGCCAATGCCGAGAATTGAACTCGGGACCTCTTCCTTACCAAGGAAGCGCTCTACCACTGAGCTACACCGGCTAGTGATTTTAAGAGCGGGAGACCGGGTTCGAACCGGCGACATTCAGCTTGGAAGGCTGACGCTCTACCAACTGAGCTACTCCCGCATTTTAGTGGGGAGAGCAGGATTCGAACCTGCGAAGGTAAAAACCAACAGATTTACAGTCTGTCCTCGTTGGCCGCTTGAGTATCTCCCCGAAATAATTATTTAAAAGAACAGAGCCGATGGAGGGACTCGAACCCACGACCTGCTGATTACAAATCAGCTGCTCTAGCCAGCTGAGCTACATCGGCTTTTTTTTTAAAAAAAAACCCCCGCATTTTGCGGAATGCAAATGTAAATATTTATTTCTTCAATAAAAATAAATTATATTTTTTTTACCTGAAAGGAAAACTATATTTTACTTATTTCTTGGGTGGGTTTTTTTAAAAACTTTTTTAATTTCTTCAATTGATCTATTTGTATAAATTTGAGTTGCTGCAAGACTAGTGTGTCCAAGAAGGTCCTTTACAGAATTTAGATCAGCACCATTATCTAATAAATGTGTTGCAAAACTATGACGCAATATGTGAGGACTCATTTTTAATTTTGAAGAATATTTAGAGAAATACTTTTTGGTAACCCTATTGACTAAATTTTCATATATTTTTTTACCTCTTTTTGTTACTAAAAGGAAATCTATATCATTAATATAATTAAGTCTTTTTCTTTCCTCAATATAAGTGCTTAATAATTGAACTGTGCTATTTAAAATTGGTATATATCTTTCTTTATTTCTCTTTCCCAAAACCTTAATTCTATGGTTAGTTAAGTCAATATTATTAAGCTTTAAATTTATTAATTCTTGCCTTCTGATTCCGGTGCAATAAAGAATTTCTAAAATTAAATTATCCCTGACACCTTCAAAATCTCTTCCAAAATTTTCAGAAGCTAATACATTTGAAACCTCTAATTTTGAAAATGGAATCTGAACAATTGATTTTGTCTTTAATGATTTGTGCTGATCTAATGGATTATTTTTATTGATGCCAACTTTTTTTAAAAATTTATATAAGCTGTTGAGAGAGGATATTTTTCTGTTGATTGTCTTATTAGAAATTCCTTTGTTAACAAGCAAAACAATCCAGGATCTAATTTGAGAATAATTAACTTTATTTACAGATGACTGCTGAAATTCATCAATGATAAATTTTTTAAATGAATTAATGTCGTTCTGGTAGGCAACAATAGTTTTTTGAGAATAGTTTTTCTCAATTTTTAAATATTCGAAGAATTTATCCAAATCAATATTATCTAATATAAATTTAGAATAAGTATGTGAAAGAAAAAAAGGAATTAATTAGATTTCTTCTTGGTCTCGCAGTCTTTGAATATGTTGAGCTTTTTGAATTGTAGCCCTTCTTTTAACGGATGACTTAATAAACTCTTTACGGGTTTGTAGAGATTTCTTTAGGCCAGTTTTATCAAACTTTCTCTTAAATCTTTTGAGTGCTCTATCAATATTTTCTCCGTCTTTAATTGGGATTATTAGCATATTACAAACCTCCTTTCTTTAGAATTCCTGGCAAATATAAACTAAAAATACATTTATTTGAGAAAAGAAAATAAATTTATTTTTTTATAGCTTGTAAATATTTCTTCAATTCTTGCTTTACTATAGGAAATAAGAAATATAAACCAATCATATTAGGAAATACCATAGCAAAAATCATCGCATCGGAAAAAGCCCAAATTGAGTTCATACTTGCAGCGGCGCCAATAACAACGAAAACTAAAAATAAAATTTTGTAGGTTAAATCTGCTGCTTTACCTCTGCCAAACAGAAATTTCCATGATTGTAACCCATAGTAAGACCATGATATCATAGTTGAAACAGCAAATAATACCACGGCTATTGTTAAAAATATATCAGATCCCGGAATATATTGGGCAAATGCTTTTTGAGTAATTCCAGCACCCTCGTAAGTAACACCATCGATTAAAACTCCTCCCATTCCATCACCTCCATACACAAATGCACCAGTAGAATTAAAAGTAATAATTACAAGTGCCGTCATCGTACAAATAACTACTGTATCTATAAATGGCTCAAGTAATGCTACTAAGCCCTCAGATGCAGCATATTTAGTTTTAACAGCAGAATGTGCTATTGAAGCAGAACCTGCACCAGCCTCATTGGAAAAAGCAGCTCTTTGAAAACCAATCATTAATACTCCTATTATACCACCAGCTCCTACAGCGCTAGGGTTGAAAGCTTCTTTTATTATTAATGCAATAGCATCATCGATGAATGAAAAGTTTACCAGTAAAATATAAATACATGCGAAAATGTATAAAAGTGCCATAATGGGAACGATTCTTTCAGTTACAGATGCAATCCTTTTAATTCCACCAATTATGATAATCCCGACTAAAATTGCCAAAATAATTCCAATTACTGCACCAGCAAATGTTGACTCATAGCCCAATAAGTTCTTAATTACAATTGTTGCTTGATTAGATTGTGCAGCATTACCTCCTCCAAAGGAACCCCCAATACAAAAAATTGCAAAAATAGACGCGGTAATTGTGCCAAAAGTTTTAAATCCTTTTGATTTTAATCCTTTACTTATATAATACATAGGTCCACCATAAACAACTCCGTCTTCATCTACATCTCTGTAGTAAACACCAAGCGTACACTCTACAAATTTTGTAGACATTCCAAGTAAACCACAAATAATCATCCAAAATGTTGCACCAGGTCCTCCCAATGCAATAGCCAGTGCAACACCAGCAATATTTCCATTTCCCACAGTACCTGAAACAGCTGTTGCTAATGCTTGAAAATGAGAAACTTCACCATCATTTTCAATGGAGCTGGTTTTTTCAATATTATCATATTTACCTCTTACTACATTGATGGCGGTTATTAAATACCTGACATTAGGGAAAACAAAATAAATAGTAAAAAACAAAGCACTACCAACAAGAAAATAAATTACAAATGGATAATCTCCAAATGGCAATGAAACAGGATAAAAAACATATTTACTAAAGATATCAGAAATTGGCTGGAAAGCTTCATCAATTCTTTGATCCAAACCAATCTCTTGGGCATTTGAGTTTAAAGAATTTAACAGAACAATAATTAATAAAAGATATCTCTTCATGGTTGGTTATTTAATGTTGAACAATATGAGGAAAAAAATAGATTTATAAAAATTAAATTACATGTAACCCATATCGCGCATCCAATCATCATTATAAATTTTTTTTAAATATCTGCTACCATGATCATGAAATAAAACCACTACTAAGTCTTCAGAATTAAAATTTTCCTTTAGTTGTAAAACACCCTTTATTGCTGCTCCAGCAGAGTTGCCAAGAAACATTCCCTCATCCTTTAATAATTTTCTACAATATATTGCCGCATCTTTGTCAGTCACTTTAGTGAATCCATCTATTATATCAAAATCAATATTCTGAGGAATCATGTCTTCTCCAATTCCCTCAGTTACATATGGGTAAATTTCATTTTTATCAAATATTCCGGTTTCATGATATTTCTTAAGAACAGAGCCATATGCATCAACACCCCAAATCTTTATTTTATTATTTTTTTCTTTCAAGAATTTTCCAACTCCTGATATTGTACCACCTGTGCCTACTCCAACAACAAAGTGCGTAACCTGACCACCAGTCTGATCCCAAATTTCAGGCCCAGTTGATTCATAATGTCCCATTGGATTACTAGGATTATCATATTGATTTACATACCATGAATTTGGGACTTCATCAGCAAGTTTTTTAGAAACAGAATAGTAAGATCTTGGATCTTCTGCTTCCACATTTGTTGGGCAAATAACAACCTTAGCTCCATGAAGCTTGAGAATATCAATTTTTTCTTGTGACTGCTTATCAGATGTTACAAAAATACATTTATATCCCCTGGTAATTGCAACAATTGCCAAACCCAAACCAGTATTGCCAGAAGTTCCCTCAATGATAGTTCCTCCCGGTTTCAATAAACCTTTATTTTCAGCATCAATTATCATCTTTAAACCAATTCGATCTTTTACAGAATTTCCGGGATTAAAGGTTTCGTACTTTGCATAAACTTTACATGGCAGTTCATTGGTAATTTTATTTAAAACTACCATTGGCGTATTACCGATTGATTCTGTAAGGTTATCAAAGTATTTCATATAGTTAACAAATATAAATTATAAGAATTATATTTTACTTTGATTAATCAAATTTAATTGTACTTCTAGGAACAATTTTTGAAATTGCGCTAACAGGGATAAAAATTGAAATTAAGCAAATTATAAATACAAAAAAATTAGCAAAAACATATTCCATAAAAGTGATTTCGAGAGGTAAAAAATCAACGTAGTAAATACTAGGATCTAATTTGATTATTTTAAATTTTTTTTGAAAAAAAATTATAAGTACAGAAATTAAATTTCCTATTAACAACCCTTTTGAAATTAAAAAAGATGCAATGTAAAAATAATATTTTCTTATTGAATTTTCTGTCGCACCAAGTGCTTTCAAGAGTCCAATTAAATTAACTTTTTCTAAAATTAAAATAATAATAATTGAAATAATATTGATCACTCCAATGAAACTCATTATGAAAATTATGATTAAATTATTTTTGTCAAATAATTTAATCCACTCAAATACAGAAAAAAAATTATCAGAAGTTGTTATAATATCATAATCTGAGCTTGTTTCATTATATATTTCATTTGAAAAATTTTCATTATCATATAGACTTGTTAAATGAATTTCCAAAGATCCAACTTCATTTTCTTCCCAATTATTGATTCTTTGAATATGTGTATAATCACCAAGTAAAAACATTTCATCCATTTCTTTGAACCCTGTGTCCAAAATACCCGAAACAACAAAGACTGAAACAAAGGGGTTTTTTTGTGATTGCCTTGAAAATAAAATTTCAATTTTTTGACCCAAATCAATATTAAGTCTTGTTGCAGTACTTTTTGAAATTAATACCTCTTTTGAATACTTATTATTGATCTTTGGAGAAGTTCCACTAATTATGTACTTCTTTATTCTTGAAAAATCATAGTTAGAATTAACGCCCTTAAAAATTATTGCATCAAATTCAGTTGAAGTTCTTACAATACAAAACTCCTCAATAATTTTTTCAATTTTCTGAACCTCAGGTTTTTGAATAATTTTTGCCAGTAATATACTATCAGGAGATATAGGTCTTAGCTTAGAACCCAATTCAAAGTTTCCATAACTCTGGATTTTTAAAAAACCGTTCAATGAAAATATTTTACTCTTTATCTCATTTTGCATCCCTTTTGTAACCGCCATTGAAAAAACAATAATAATAAGACTTAAAGAGATTGCAGAAATTCCTATTTTTATTATTGGAATTGAAATAGTATTTTTATTTGGAATACTCTTAATTATTCGTTTCGCTAAAAAATGCTCAAGATTCAAAATCTTATAATTTATGCTTTGTCAATTTCAGTTTTTTCTTTTGGCAGTGATCATAAAAGAAATAAATCTAATGTTATTGTTGGCGCAAACCAAATATTAGAATACCAAAATATTATCAAAAATAAAAGAATTGGTATCATTGCTAATCATACTTCGGTAATTTTTAAAGAAAGCGGTGAACATACCCACCTGATTGATAGTTTGATAAGTTTAAATTATAACATCAAAAAAATATTTGCACCTGAGCATGGATTTAGAGGCACTAAACCAAATGGTGAAAATATAAATGACGAAATTGATGAGAATTATGGATTACAAATTATTTCATTGCATGGAAAACATAGAAATTATGGAGAAATCAGATCCGAAGACCTAAATGATATTGATATTTTAATTTTTGATCTTCAAGATGTGGGTGTTAGGTTTTACACTCATCTTTCAATACTACACTATGCGATGTTAGCATCTACGGTAAGTGATATTCCAATTATAATATTTGACAGACCAAATCCAAATTCACATTATGTAGATGGTCCAATATTAGATCTCAAAAATAAGAGTTTTGTAGGATTACACCCTGTACCTGTTGTATATGGCTTAACAATTGGGGAATACGCAAATATGATTGACGGAGAAGATTGGCTTGGAATAAATAAAAAAGTAGACTTGACTGTTATTAAATTAAAAAATTATGATCGTAATAAAATATATAAACTTCCCATACCTCCATCACCAAATTTACCTAACTCTAAAGCAATTAATCTTTATCCCTCTCTATGTCTTTTTGAAGGTACGAATGTAAGTGTTGGCAGAGGAACAAATCTTCAATTTCAAATTTATGGAAGCCCAAATCTAAATAAGAAAACAAATAAATTCTATTTTACTCCAAAAAAAAATATTGGATCTAAGTACCCGAAAAATGAAAACAAAATATGCTATGGAAAAGATTTAAGATCAGAAAAAATTTTGAATGAAATTAATCTTAACTATGTTATTGATGCATATAACGGATCATCAGATAAAACTAATTTTTTTAATAGTTATTTTATTAAACTTTCGGGGGATGAAAATCTTAAAAATAATATTGTTTTAGGTAAAAGTAGTGATGACATAAAAAAGGAATGGACCAAAGGAATTAATAAATTTAAAAAAATAAGAAAAAAATACTTTTTATATTAAGACATGCAAAGACAACTAGTTGATTTTAAGAACGTAACCATTCAAATTGATAGCCAAAAGTATTTTAATGATGTAAATTTTTCAATTAAAAAGGGGGAATTTGTTTTTCTAATTGGAAAAACTGGTTCTGGAAAATCATCTTTGTTAAAGTCAATATATGGAGAAAAAAAAATAATTGAAGGTGATGCATTTATTTCTGATTTCAATCTATGTAAATTAAAAAATGATAAAATACCTGTTTTAAGAAGGAGAATTGGAATAATATTCCAAGATTTTAAGTTATTAAATGATAGAAATATCTATAATAATCTCGTGTTTGTATTAAGGTCTACTGGTTGGAAAAATAAAGAATTAATTAAAGAAAGGATTATTGAATGTTTAGCAAAAGTACATATAACCAAATTAAAAAATAAACTTACCAGTCAATTATCTGGTGGCGAAATCCAAAAAGTTGCTATTTGTAGAGCTTTACTTAATAACCCAGAAATTATTATTGCTGATGAACCTACTGGAAATTTAGACCCCATGAGCAGTATTGAAATAATGGAAATTTTAAAAGAAATTAATATAAATGGTAATACAATATTAGTTGCAACACATGATTTTGAATTATTAAAAAGGTATGGAAACAGATTTATGAAATGTACTAATGGTAACATTGAATTTATTGAAAAGAAAAATTTAAAGTTGGATAATATATACAAATGATTTCTATACTAATTCCCTGTCATAATTTTAATGCATATCCACTTGCACTGATATTAGAAAAACAAGCTCTTTTACTTGATGTTAATTTTGAAATAATATGTTCTGATGATGGATCATTTTCTTTAAAAAATGAGGAAAATCAAAAAATAAATTTACTGACTAATTCAAAATTTATAGAATTAAAAAAAAATATAGGTAGAATTCAAAATAGGATTTTTCTAGCCGAAAAAGCTCAATACGATTGGCTTATTTTTCTAGATGTTGATTCTAAGCCAAAAAAAAATGATTATTTAAAAAAATATATTTCCAATATTGGTAGCTCAGATTTTGTTTTTGGTGGAAACGAATTTAAATATAATTTGAACGGAAACTTTTCTCTAAAAAATAAATTTGCCAAATACAGAGGAGCTAAAAGTTCCACTGACCGAAAAAAAAAGCCTTACAAATATATAATTTCAGCAAATTTTATGGCTAAAAAATCAAGTTTTTTGTATTGCTATTCAAAGATTAAATACAAATCATATGGCAATGATTATATCTTTAGTTCTGTTCTTCAAAATAATAATATTTTAATTCATCATATTGATAATTTTACTGTAGTCTCTGTTAATGATGATAATGAACAATTTATACAAAAATCTAAAGATGCTTTAAAAAATCTATACAAGAATTACTCTGAGGGAAATTTGAGTAAAAGTAGTATATCAATATTTAATGCATTCTCTATTTTAGATAAACTTAAAATGTGCAAAGTTCTTTTATTAGTAACTAATCCAATAGAAAAATTCATTTTCAAAAAAATAAATTCCAAAAATCCTAATCTGATTCTATTCGATATATATAGATTAAGATATTTATGTTCTATTAAATATTCTTAAACTGGATAAATCTTTTATAATCTCTAAAATAGTCAGATTCATCGTAAAAATCAGAAGCCAAGACAAGACATATAGCTCCAGCAGAAAAATTTTCCATTTCTCTCCAAATACCATTAGGTATATATAGCCCCTTGTTTGGCTTATTTAATGAAAATATTTTTTTTGAAGATCCATCATCAACTATAACATCAAAACTTCCACTCAAAGGGATTAAAAATTGATTTAGCTTCTTGTGAGCATGGCCACCCCTAGAACCATCACTTGGAACATCATAAAGATAATACACTCTTTTAATTTTAAATGGAATTATATTTTTTTCAATGAATGAAAGATTTCCTCTTCCCTGAGGATCAGAAATTTTAGGGATATTAATTATTTTTGAAGTTTTAATATTGCTCACTAATAATAACTTTATACTTTTTTATTCCATTTAAACCAGCCATAAACTTAACAATAATTTCATGAAATTTAATCTTACCATTAATTAAAAGAAGATAAATATGATGTATCAATTTTAAATATGCAATATCTCCATAATACTTACTAAAAACTGCAGATCTTGCAAAGATTATTTTGTCACTTCCTGCATTTTGACCAGAACTAAATTCTTTATGTGTTAATATAATCTTTTTTGAAGATAACAGATTTAATTTTTTATCTAATGCTTCTCTTAAAAAAATATATTCATCAGCGGTTTGGAATATGGAGCCTAGACCAAATAATGGATCAAATAAAACTTTTTGATCAATAATTTTACTTCTTTTAAATGCAATTAAAAATGAATTTATAAATGCAATTGTCTTATAATCATGAATAATTTTATTTGGGTATTTTTTAAATAGTTTGTTCAGTATATTTTTTGCTCTAAAAGTGATTATATCAGCGCTAGTTTCATTTTGAAATGCTTTGATAATAATATCTACAAAATTTTTTTCAAAAACTACATCATCATCACAAATTAAACATATCTCGGCATCAGATTTATTAATTGCAAAATTTCTACTATTTGACAAACCATTAGATGGAATATTATAATAAATAAATGAATATTTTTTGTGAAAAGGTTTAAATTTTTTTTGTCTTTTGGTCTGATCAACTAATAAAATACTAAATTGATTTCTATCACATTTATGAAACATCTCATCTAAAAAATTAAAATTTTTCTTACCTTTTGACGAAATCAGTAATTGTAATATTGGTTTTTTTTTGCTTTGATCTGACATCAAAAATTTTGATTAAATAAGATACTTTACAATATAATGAAAATCTTACTCTTAGGAGAATACAGCAATTTACATAATTCATTAAAGCAAGCTCTTATAAATATGGGACATGAAGTTTTACTTGTTTGTAATGCGGATGGTTTTAAAAAATATGAAACTGATATATTAATTAAATCTCACTTAGAAGATTACTTGTTATTTAAAGTGATAGCCCGATTATTCGTAAGAATTTTTAAAATTAATATTTTTGAAATTGAAATTTACTTAAGAGCTAAAAAAATAGTAAATAAGTTACAAGGTTTTGATGTTGTTCAACTAATTAATGAAAACTCATTTAAAACATCACCTTTATTAGAGATCAAACTTCTTAAACAAATTTTTAAAAATAATAATAAAGTTTTTTTACTTAGTTGTGGTGTTGACAGCGTCAGCGTAAAATATGCTATGTCCAAAAAATTAAAGTATTCAATTTTAACCCCTTTATTTGAAAACGCAAGCTTAAAAAAGAAGTATAAACCGATTCTAAAATATGAAAGAAAAAATTATTTAGCTTTAGGAAAGTTCGTTCAAGAACATGTAAATGGAATTATAAGCTCAGATTTAGATTATCACATACCTTATTTTAACAAAAAAAAGTATCTAGGAATGATTCCAAATCCAATAAATATTCAAAAAATCAAATATTATGGAATTAATAAATCTAAAAAAATATCGATTTTACATGCGATTAATTCAAGGAATAAAATAAAAAAAGGAAACAAGTTTTTTGAAGAAGCTCTGGGAATTATTGATAAGAAATTCAAGAGTAAAATTAATATTATTACAACTTACGACCTTACATACAAAGAGCACCTTGAAAATTTAAAAAAATGTGATATACTGTTGGATATGGTCTATGCATTCGATCAGGGTTACAACGCTTTGGAGGCAATGGCAATGGGTAAAATTGTTTTTACTGGAGCAGAAGAAGAATGGCTAAAGCTATATAATATAAAAGAGGATACAGCCGTTATTAACGCAGTACCTAATACCATAAGAATTATTGAAAAACTAGTTTGGTTAATAGAAAATCCTAAAATGCTAAAAAGTATTTCGGCAAATGCAAGAAAATTTATTGAAAAAAACCATGACTTTGAAAAAATTGCTATAAAATATATAAAAACTTGGGAAAACTAAATAAACATTTTTTACCTGATTTCTTTATCCCTGGCGCACCTAAATGTGGAACAACAACTTTACATGATTTGTTCGATAAACATCCAAAAATTTCTATGTCAAAAATCAAAGAACCTGGGTATTGGAAAAATAAAAAATTTAATGATTTTTCAGAAAAGGAAATATCAAATTATA